>NZ_JBMERN010000039.1:0-31985 GCF_049310965.1 Loktanella sp. DJP18
AGGCGCGACGCCCGGCTTGACGCTTAGGGGGTGCGGGGCTATACGCCGCCAGTCCGCACCCTTCAGGGGGCCGATTCATATGTAATGCCGTGTGCCACGTTCCCGTCGCTGGGTGTGGTCCTCCGGCCAAAGGAGTAGCGACAATGTTCAAGCTGAACGAACTTTCCGACAACGAAGGCGCAACCCACCGCCGCAAGCGCGTCGGCCGTGGCCCGGGTTCGGGCAAGGGCAAGACCGGTGGTCGTGGTATCAAGGGTCAGAAGTCCCGCTCTGGCGTGGCGATCAAGGGCTATGAAGGCGGCCAGATGCCGCTGTATCAGCGTTTGCCCAAGCGTGGCTTCAACAACATCAACGCCAAGACTTATTCGGTCGTGAACCTGGGCCTGATCCAGAAGTTCATCGACGCGGGCAAGATCGACCCCAAGAATGACGTGACCGAGGACGCGCTGATCGCTTCCGGGCTGGTCCGTCGCCTAAAGGACGGCATCCGCGTGCTGGCGAAGGGCGAGATCACGTCCAAGATCAACCTGACCGTTCATGGCGCATCCACGGGTGCGATCGAAGCCATCGAAAAGGCTGGCGGGTCCGTGACAGTGACCGCAAAGCCCAAGGCGGACGCCGCGGCGGCCTGATCGCTTGCGGGCGGCCCGCGGGTCGCCTAGATAGGGTCTGAGTTTTCCCAAACGCCGCCAACGGGACACCCGCTTGGCGGCGTTTTTCATATAGAAGAGACTTGCATGGCATCCGCTGCAGAACAAATGGCCGCCAACATGAGCTGGGGCGCCTTCGGCAAGGCGACAGAGCTGCGCAGCCGCATCCTTTTTACCATCGGCATGCTGATGGTTTATCGCCTTGGCACCTATATCCCCGTTCCCGGCATCGACGGCGTACAGTTGCGCGCCTTCATGGATGAAGCGGCGGCAGGGATCGGCGGCATCCTGTCGATGTTCACCGGCGGTGCATTGTCGCGCATGGGCATCTTCGCCTTGGGCATCATGCCCTATATCTCTGCGTCGATCATCGTGCAGCTGCTGGGCGCCATGTGGGAGCCACTGAAGAACCTCAAGAAAGAGGGTGAGCAGGGTCGTCGCAAGCTGAACCAGTATACGCGCTACGGGACGGTGCTGCTGGCCACGGCGCAGGCTTACGGTCTAGCCAAGTCGCTTGAGGCGGGCGGTCTTGCGTCCGATCCCGGCCTGTTCTTTACGGTGGCCTGCGTCATCACGATCGTCGGCGGCACCATGTTCCTGATGTGGATCGGTGAGCAGATCACCGCCCGCGGCATTGGCAACGGCATCTCCTTGATCATCTTCGTCGGCATCATCGCCGAAGTGCCGGCGGCACTCGCGCAATTCCTGAGCCAGGGACGTTCGGGCGCGATCAGTCCCTTCGTGATCGTGGGCGTGATCCTGATGGTGATCGCCATCCTCGCGTTCGTGGTGTTCATGGAACGCTCGCTGCGCAAGATCCACATCCAATATCCCCGCCAGCAACGCGGGATGAAGGTCTACGACGCATCGAGCAGCCACCTGCCGATCAAGGTGAACCCGGCTGGCGTCATCCCGGCGATCTTCGCCTCTGCCCTGCTGCTGCTGCCCACGACGATCAGCACCTTTTCGGGCGGGTCGAGCAACGCCTTCATGTCGACGCTGCTGGCCTATTTCGGTCCAGGACAGCCGCTCTACCTGGTGTTCTTCACGGTGATGATCATATTTTTCACCTATTTCTATACACGAGAGGTTGCCTTCAAGACGGACGACGTGGCCGACAACCTCAAGAACCAGAACGGCTTCGTGCCGGGAATCCGCCCGGGCAAGAAGACCAAGGAATACCTCGATTACGTGGTCAACCGCATCCTGGTGCTCGGCTCCGGCTACCTTGCGCTGGTGGCGCTGCTGCCCGAGATCATCCGCAGCCAGTTCGCGATCCCCTTCTACTTTGGTGGCACTTCGGTTCTGATTATCGTCTCGGTAGGGATGGATACGATACAACAGATTCAGTCCCACCTGCTGGCGCACCAGTACGAGGGGCTGATCGAGAAATCGCAACTGCGCGGCAAGCGCGGTACGACCAAGCGGAGGGGACCGGCGCGTCGATGAATATTATACTACTGGGGCCGCCGGGGGCGGGCAAAGGCACGCAGGCACGCCGTCTGGTCGAAGACCGCCAGATGATCCAATTGTCCACGGGCGACATGCTGCGCGCGGCCCGGACATCCGGGACTGACATGGGCAAGCGCGTAGCGGCAGTCATGGATCGTGGCGAACTGGTCACGGACGAGATCGTCATCGGCCTGATCCGCGAACATCTGACCAATGACCAGCCCGCGGCAGGCTACATCTTTGACGGTTTCCCGCGCACGCTGGCGCAGGCCGATGCACTCGGCAACCTGCTGGCCGAACTGGGCGAGAACCTCGACCGCGTGATCGAGATGCGCGTCGACGACGAGGTGCTTGTCGCCCGGATCACGGCGCGGTCGACCTGCAAGAATTGCGGTGAAGTCTACAACGACGCGACCAAGTCCATACCCGCGGATCACGTCTGCACCAATTGTGGTGAAAAGACCGAATTCATACGTCGCGCCGACGACAACGCCGATAGCCTCAAGACGCGCCTGCTGGCCTATTACAAGCAGACCAGCCCATTGGTCGGCTATTACTATGCCCGCGGTGACCTGACGTCCGTCGACGGGCTTGCCAGCATGGAAGATGTCGCGGCCCAGATCAAGAAGGCGCTGGCCTGACGCGCGCCGGAAAGGGGGGTTGACCCCCATCCGCCACGCCTCTAGATACCCCCATCCCGAAAGGGAATCACTGCCGTGACAGGGTCGCACCCGTTCGTGACGGATTACCTCATATGACATGGGCCAGCCGTACGATCGGTCTGGCCTGCGTTGTGAAAAAAGGGTCCGGCATTACGGACCCGCAACGAAAAGGAAAGCACACGTGGCACGTATTGCCGGCGTAAACATCCCGACTGCAAAGCGGGTTCCCATCGCCCTGACCTACATTGCCGGTATCGGCAACACCATCGCAGCGAAGATCTGTGAAGCGACCGGCATCGATGCCGCACGTCGCGTCAACGATCTGTCCGATGCCGAGGTGCTGAAGATCCGCGAATACATCGACGAGCATGTGACCGTCGAAGGCGACCTGCGTCGCGAAACCCAGATGAACATCAAGCGTCTGATGGACCTTGGCTGCTACCGCGGCCTGCGTCATCGTCGTGGACTGCCCGTTCGTGGCCAGCGCACGCACACCAACGCCCGTACCCGCAAAGGCCCCGCTAAGGCCATTGCCGGCAAGAAGAAATAAGGAGTCCCCGTCATGGCACGAGATACCCGCCGGACCGGCAAGAAAAAGGTCTCCAAGAACATCGCAGCTGGCGTTGCGCATGTGAATTCTTCGTTCAACAACACCAAGATCCTGATCTCGGACGTGCAGGGTAACGCGATTGCCTGGTCGTCCGCTGGCACGATGGGTTTCAAGGGGTCGCGGAAATCCACGCCCTATGCCGCCCAGATGGCTGCCGAGGATGTTGGCAAGAAGGCCCAGGAACACGGCGTCAAAACGCTGGAAGTCGAAGTGCAGGGCCCCGGTTCGGGCCGTGAGTCCGCGCTGCGTGCGCTGGCTGCCGCTGGTTTCAACATCACTTCGATCCGTGATGTGACCCCGATGGCCCACAACGGCTGCCGCCCGCCGAAGCGTCGCCGCGTTTAAGCCGACCGATTGAATGAAAGGGGCCGTGCGAATATGCGCGGCCCCCATCTGCCGTTTTGAAACCTCGAGCGTCGGCCTTTTTGGACATGAAGGCGGACAAGGATGGAGGGACTATGATCCACAAGAACTGGGCTGAGCTGATCAAGCCGTCACAGCTGGACGTGAAGCCGGGCAACGACCCGCACCGTCAGGCAACCCTGATCGCAGAACCGCTGGAGCGTGGCTTTGGCCTGACGCTGGGCAATGCGCTGCGTCGCATCCTGATGTCGTCGCTGCAAGGTGCCGCGATCACGGCCGTGCAGATCGACAACGTGCTGCACGAATTCTCCTCCGTCTCTGGCGTGCGTGAAGACGTCACTGACATCGTGCTGAACCTCAAGGGTGTGGCGATCCGCATGGACGTCGAAGGCCCCAAGCGTCTGAGCGTTCAGGCCAAGGGTCCGGGCATCGTCACCGCCGGCGACATCTCGGAAACCGCGGGCATCGAGGTCCTGAACAAGGATCACGTGATCTGTCACCTCGACGATGGTGCCAGCCTGTACATGGAACTGACGGTCAACACCGGCAAGGGCTATGTCGCGGCCGACAAGAACAAGCCCGAAGACGCGCCGATCGGCATGATCGCCATCGACGCGATCTATTCGCCCGTCAAGAAGGTCAGCTACGACGTGCAGCCGACCCGCGAAGGTCAGGTGCTGGACTACGACAAGCTGACCATGAAGATCGAGACCGACGGATCGCTGACGCCTGATGATGCCGTGGCCTATGCCGCGCGCATCCTGCAGGACCAGTTGCAGATCTTCGTCAACTTCGACGAGCCGGAATCGGCCAACGCCGGCGGCGACGACGACGGGCTGGAATTCAACCCGCTGCTGCTGAAGAAGGTGGACGAGCTGGAACTGTCGGTGCGTTCGGCCAACTGCCTGAAGAACGACAACATCGTCTACATAGGCGACCTGATCCAGAAAACCGAAGCCGAGATGCTGCGCACGCCGAACTTTGGCCGCAAGTCCTTGAACGAGATCAAGGAAGTGCTGTCGGGCATGGGTCTGCACCTTGGCATGGACGTCGAGGATTGGCCGCCAGACAACATCGAAGACCTGGCCAAGAAGTTCGAAGACCAGTTCTAAGGAATTGGGGGCGGCTCGCCGCCCCCGAAAATGCTCGCACTGGCGGGGAATATCCGGGCAATTCTGCCCCAATAATGCGGCTGACACGCATCAGACCGCTGCACAAAGTATAATTAGGAGACGACCAAATGCGTCACGCAAGCGGCTACCGCAAACTGAACCGGACCCACGAACACCGCAAGGCGATGTTCGCCAACATGGCCGGTTCGCTGATCGAGCATGAGCAGATCAAGACGACCCTGCCGAAGGCGAAGGAACTGAAGCGGATCATCGACAAGCTGATCACGCTGGGCAAGCGTGGCGATCTGCACGCCCGCCGTCAGGCCGACAGCCAGTTGAAGCAGGACATCCACACCGCCAAGCTGTTCGAAATCCTCGGCCCGCGCTATGCGGAGCGTCAGGGCGGCTATTGCCGCGTGCTGAAGGCCGGTTTCCGTTATGGCGACATGGCCCCGATGGCGATCATCGAATTGGTCGACCGCGACCGTGATGCCAAGGGTGCCGCCGACAAGGCCCGTTTGGTCGAGATCGACGAAGAGGCGTAAACGGCTTCCGTCCAAGTTTCGGAAAGGGCGTGCACTGCGGTGCGCGCCCTTTTCATTTGGCATTTCGCTTGCGGAGTAACCTGACACAAACGCCGGGCCTTCAGGGCTGTCCGATCAGACCATGATGCAAGGCGGCCCCCGCCGTGACACCCCGCAGTGACATGTACGACATGATCCAGACCCTGTACGCCCTCGCCCCCGGCGGGCTAGCGTTGGGGCTGCACTATCGCTGCGGCGTGCCGCTGTAGAGCGTGCAGACATTGCCAGAGACCTGAATGGCCCATTATCGCGCCCGGTCGATTTCCCTGCGCGTTCCGCTTGTGGCGACCCTGATCCGCGGTGGGCTTTCAAAGGGCCGCAGACCGGCCTAGATATCGGTCATGGCGGATCTGTTCGACTCTTCCACCCCGACCCCACCCCAGTCCGGCCCCCGCCCGCTGGCAGATCGCCTGCGGCCAAAGACCCTGGGCGAGGTCATCGGACAAGAACAGGTCCTTGGTCCCGATGCGCCGCTGGGTGCCATGCTGGCGTCGGGGTCGCTGTCGTCGCTGGTGCTGTGGGGGCCGCCGGGTGTCGGCAAGACCACCATCGCGCGGCTGCTGGCGGACGAGACGGACCTGCATTTCGTCCAGATCAGCGCGATCTTCACCGGCGTCCCTGAGTTGCGCAAGGTGTTCGAGGCGGCAAAGCTGCGCCGCCAGAACGGCAAGGGAACGCTGCTGTTCGTGGACGAGATCCACCGTTTCAACAAAGCGCAGCAGGATGGGTTTCTGCCGCACATGGAAGACGGGACGATCCTGCTGGTGGGTGCCACGACCGAGAACCCGAGTTTCGAGCTGAACGCCGCCCTTTTGTCCCGCGCGCAGGTGTTGATCCTGACCCGGTTGAACGACGCCGACCTCGAACGCCTTGCCTTGCGGGCCGAGAAGGAGTTGGGGCGCAGGCTGCCGCTGGACGCGCAGGCGCGGGACCAGCTGATCAACATGTCCGACGGCGACGGCCGGGCCTTGCTGAACCTGATCGAACAGGTAGCGGCATGGAAGACGGACAAGCCGCTGGGGACCGAAGCTCTGACGTCCCGCCTGATGAAGCGGGCGACGAAATACGACAAGTCCGGCGACGAGCATTACAACCTGATTTCTGCGCTGCACAAATCCGTGCGCGGGTCCGATCCGGACGCCGCCCTTTACTGGTTGGCGCGGATGCTGACGGGTGGTGAGGACCCCCGATACCTTGCTCGCCGAATCGTGCGCATGGCAGTCGAGGATATCGGGCTTGCCGATCCGCAGGCGCAGCATGTCTGCCTGCAAGCGTGGGAGACCTACGAGCGTCTTGGCAGCCCGGAAGGTGAACTGGCGCTGGGGCAGGCCGTCACCTACCTCGCGCTCGCGCCGAAATCGAACGCGGGTTATGTGGCCTTCAAGGCTGCGATGCAGGCCGCGAAGCAGACCGGGTCGGAACCGCCGCCGCGTCACATCCTGAACGCGCCGACCAAGCTGATGAAGGAACAGGGGTTCGGGTCAGGTTACGCCTATGACCACGACGCCGAGGACGGCTTTTCCGGTCAGGACTATTTCCCCGAGGCGATGAAGCGCGGCATCTATTATCTTCCCGTTGATCGCGGGTTCGAGCGGGAGTTGAAGAAGCGGCTTGATTTCTTTGCCGGCCTGCGGACCAAGCGCAAGGGGGCGACGAATTGACAAGCCATGCGGTTCGCGCGACAGGGGGGCATGATCCTGACTGCATTCTCTGTGGCCCTGGGCGGCGCGATTGGCGCAATCCTGCGCTGGCTGACCGGCCTGTTGACGCTGCGCGTCATGGGGCAGGGGTTTCCGTGGGGGACCGTCACGGTCAACATCCTCGGGTCCTTCCTGATTGGTGTGCTGGTGGTCGCCCTCGCCCATAAGGGCGGAATGCGCGCGGCCCCCTTTCTGATGACAGGCGTGCTGGGCGGATTCACGACGTTCTCGGCCTTCTCGCTCGATACGGTGGCGCTGATGGAACGCGGACACATGACGCTTGCGGTGGCCTACGTCGGCGGCAGCGTGATCATCGGACTGGCAGCGCTGGTCCTTGGCATGACTTTGACACGGATGGTGATATGAGCGGTGGCGTGCAGACGCGGGTGATCGGCCCGGACGACGGCGACCAGCGGCTTGACCGCTATCTGCGGCGGCTGTTCCCGCACCTGACTCAAGGCCGGATCGAGAAGATGTGCCGCAAGGGCGACATCCGCGTCGACGGCGGCCGGGTAAAGTCGAACACGCGGCTGGACGTCGGCCAGAGCATCCGCATCCCGCCCTTGCCGACCGAGGCGCAGGTCGATGCAGAGCGCAGCCTGATGAAGCAGGGCGTGACCAAGGCCGACGCGGCCTTGATCCAGTCCTGCGTGATCTACCGCGACGACCACATGATCGTCATCAACAAGCCTGCGGGCCTTGCCACACAGGGCGGCACCAACACCACCCGCCACGTCGATGCGATGAGCGAAGCGCTGATGTTCGGTTTCGACGAAAAGCCGCGTCTGGTGCACCGTTTGGACAAGGACACCTCGGGCGTCCTCGTTCTGGCGCGGACGCGCATGGCTGCCAAGCAGTTGACCGAGAACCTGAAGCATCACGCGACACGCAAGATCTATTGGGCCGCCGTTGCCGGTGTGCCGCAGCCACGCGCCGCGACGATCAAGTATGGTCTGATCAAGTCACCCGGTCACGGCAAGGGCGGCGAGAACGAGAAGATGCGCTGCATCCACCCCAAGGAGGTGGACAGCACCGAAGGTGCCAAGCGGGCCACGACCGACTATGCCGTGCTGGATACGCTTGCAAAACGTGCGGCCTGGGTGGCCCTCGTGCCGATCACAGGGCGGACGCACCAGTTGCGCGCCCACATGGCCGAGATCGGGCATCCGATCATCGGTGACGGCAAGTATGGCGGGACCGATCAGGAAAACCTGGGCGATGGCTGGGGGGCCGGGATGGGTGGCGACATCAGCCGCAAGATGCACCTGCACGCGCGCAGCCTGACCATCGAACACCCCGAAACCGGCGCGATCCTGCATCTGACCGCACCGCTGCCGGATCACATGCAACGGACGTGGGATTTCGTCGGCTGGCATGTCAGCCACGCGCCCGTCGACCCCTTCAACATGCCTGACTGAATGACTGATGTGCGACTGGTCATCTTCGACGTCGACGGCACCCTTGTCGACAGTCAAGCCGAGATCGTCGGCGCGATGGGCGAGGCCTTTACAGCAGAGGGTCTGACTCCACCACCGCGCGCAGCGATCCTGTCCATCGTCGGGCTGTCGCTGCCGGAAACCTTCCGCGTCCTTTGCCCCGCTTTCGATGATGCCACACGCCACCGGTTGACGGCCCATTACCGCGCCGCGTTCCGTGACCACGCTGCGGCGGACTTGCAACGGCGCAGCCCGCTTTTTCCCGGTGCCATCGACGCGATCCGTCGGCTTCATGCGCAGGACCGAACTCTGCTGGCCGTGGCGACGGGCAAGTCGAAGCGGGGGCTTGACCGCCTGATCGACCAGCACGATTTGCACGGTCTGTTCATCAGCCAGCAGACGGCGGATTTCCACCCGTCGAAACCGCACCCCGCGATGGTTCTTGCCTGTCTGGCGGACGCCGGGGTTCGGCCCGGTCGCGCTGTCATGGTGGGCGATACGACCTATGATATGGACATGGCCCGCGCCGCCGGCGTGGCCACGGTCGGGGTCGGCTGGGGCTATCACGCGCCCGCCAGCCTGCGCGCCGATCGCATCATCCATGACTTCGCGGATCTCGACGCCGCCCTCGACACGCTGACCGGAGAAACCGCATGACCGATTGGGCCCCCAAACGCTTCTGGACGCAGGCCGAGGCCGTGCAGCGGGAAACGAGGTTTTCCGTCGAACTGGACGGCCGCCCGGTCAAGACGCCCTACAAGCAGCCGTTGATCCTGCCGACGCTGGCAATGGCAGAGGCCATCGCCCTTGAATGGCAGGCCCAGAGCGATCTGATCGACCCCACGACGATGCCTGCAACCCGCGCCGCGAATTCGGCCATCGACAAGGTCGCCCCGCAACACGCAGAGGTCGTCGATATCCTGGCCGCCTACGGCGAGAACGATCTGCTGTGCTACCGGGCCGCACAGCCGCAAGCGCTGATCGACCAGCAGGCCGCCGCCTGGGACCCCTGGCTGGCATGGGCGGCGCAGGCGCTTGAGGCGCCGTTGCATGTCACCACCGGCGTCATGCCGATTGACCAGCCAGCCCAGTCCATCGCACGGATGCACGCCCGCGTTGCCAGGTTCGACAACTTCGCGCTCACGGGATTTCACGATCTGGTGCAATTGTCCGGTTCGCTGGTGCTGGCCTTCGCGGTCGCGGCGGGCAAACTGACGGCGCATGCCGCTTGGCCGATCAGCCGTGTCGACGAGAATTTTCAGATTTCCCAATGGGGTGACGACGAAGAAGCAGCGGAGGTCGCAGGGATCAAGCGGCAGGCGTTCATCGACGGTGCGGCCTTCATGGCGATGAACCGCGCAACCTGAAACGGTCACAAATGCGTCCAAACCGGTGAAACTGCCGTTGGGGAAGGCAGAATGAGGCATTTGACCCGGCGGTTACACTTGACCTCTTGGCTGGAATCCGCCCACTCTCTGACCATTGAGGGGGAGACCCGTCAAATCTCAACCGCCGCAACGGCGGAAAAATTGGCTGCTCCTATTGGGGCAGGAACTCAGGAAGAGGTAATAATGAACAAGACCGTACTTTTTGGAACGCTGGCGGTTGCCGGACTGACGGCCGCTGCGGCGTCCGCTGCGACGCTTGACGAGGTCAAGGCACGCGGCCACCTGAACTGCGGCGTGACGACCGGTCTGGCCGGCTTTGCGGCCCCCGATGCCAATGGCGTCTGGGAAGGCTTCGATGTCGATGTCTGCCGCGCCGTTGCCGCCGCGATCTTCGGCGACAAGAACGCTGTCGAATTCGTTCCCACCACCGGCGAGACCCGCTTTACCGCGCTCTCTTCGGGTGAAATCGACTTGCTGGCCCGGAATACGACCTGGACCTTCTCGCGGGATAGCGAGCTGAAGTTCGACTTCGTCGGCGTCAACTACTACGACGGTCAGGGCTTCATCGTACCGAAGGCGCTGGGCGTCACCTCTGCCAAGGATCTGGACGGCGCGACCGTCTGCATCCAGACCGGCACCACCACAGAGCTGAACCTGGCCGACTACTTCCGCGCCAACAACATGACCTACCAGCCGGTGCCGATTCAGACCAACGCCGAAGGCCAGCAGCAGTATCTGGCCGGTGCCTGTGACACCTACACGACGGACGCCTCTGGCCTGGCCGCGACGCGCGCCACGTTCGAGAATCCCGAAGACCACGTCCTGCTGCCCGAGATCATCTCGAAGGAGCCGCTGGGCCCACTGGTCCGTCACGGTGATAACGAGTGGGGCGATATCGCGATGTGGACGCTGCACGCGCTCATCGCCGCTGAAGAGCTGGGCATCACCTCTGCCAACATCGGCGAGATGTCGGCCGCACCGACCAACAACCCCGAAGTGAACCGTCTGCTGGGCACCGAAGGCGAGCTGGGCGCGATGATTGGCCTATCCGCCGACTGGGCCAAGAACGCGATCATGGCCGGTGGCAACTACGGCGAGATCTTCGAGCGCAACATCGGTGAGAATACGCCCATTGGTCTGGCCCGTGGCTTGAACGCGCAGTGGACCGACGGCGGTCTGCTGTATTCCCCGCCGTTCCGCTAAAAAACAAGGCGAAAGGCCCGGCAATTGCCGGGCCTTTCGTCACTTTCCAGAACGACTGACGAAAACGCCTGCCAGCGCGTGGTGCATCCGGGCCAACCGGAGCAACCTGCAAGAAGACTGGTGAAGCCCGGGGAGAATCAAATGTCATCGATGACGGACAATCCGCCACGCGAAAGCTTCCGGCTGAGTCAGCTGATCTACGACACGCGCTATCGGTCGCTGACCATTCAGGTGATCACGCTGGGGCTGGTCTGCATCGGCGTCTACTGGCTGGTTGCAAACCTGCTGATCAACCTCGGCCAGCTTGGCCTGACGCCGAACTTCGACTTTCTCGAAAGCAGGGCGGGTTACGACATCGGCACGACGCTCGTGCCCTATTCCAACGCGGATACGCACCTGTGGGCCGCATGGGTCGGCATCCTGAACACACTGCTCGTCGCCTTCCTTGGGATTATCCTGGCAACCATCATCGGCGTTCTCGCGGGGGTTCTGCGCCTGTCGAAGAACTGGATCGTCAGCCGCCTGATGGCCGTCTACGTCGAGGGCTTTCGGAACGTGCCGCTGCTGCTGTGGATACTGCTTATCTTTGCCGTCGTCACCGAGGCCACCCCGCAGCCGCGCGATTTCCGCGTCGATGATGCTGGCGTGTCCAATGCGTCGATGATCTGGAATTCCTTCGCGGTCACCAACCGTGGCTTCTACATGCCCGCGCCAGTCTGGGAGCCGAACTCCGGCATCCTCGTCGGGCTGTTCGTGCTGTCCATCGTCGCCGCGTTTCTGTATCGCCGCTACGCCAAGAAGCTGCTGTTCGACACCGGGCGCCTGCTGCCGATGGTCTGGCCGATGTTCGTGATCGCGATCGTTCCGGTCATCCTTGCCTATTTCCTGCTGGGGCGTCCCGTCTCGCTGCAATACCCGGAGCTGGCAGGTTTCAACTTCAGTGGCGGCATCCAGATCAGCAACCCGTTGATGGCCTTGTGGCTGGCGCTGTCGCTTTACACCGGCGCCTTCATCACCGAGATCGTCCGCGCCGGCATCCTGTCCGTGTCCAAGGGCCAGTCAGAGGCCGCTGCGGCCCTTGGCATCCGCCCGAACCGCGCGATGAGCCTCGTGATCCTGCCGCAGGCGATGCGGGTCATCATCCCGCCGCTGACGTCGCAGTATCTGAACCTGACAAAGAACTCGTCTCTTGCCATCGCCGTGGGCTACCCGGACGTGCGCGCGACGCTGGGCGGCATCACGCTGAACCAGACCGGCCGCGCGCTGGAATGCATGTTGCTGCTGGGCCTGTTCTATCTGGCGCTGTCCCTCGTCATCTCGTTCCTGATGAACATACTGAACAATTCCATGAAGCTGCAGGAGCGTTGATATGAGCGACACACACGCCCAAACCGTCGCTTTTGTCCGCGAAGGCATGATCGACCAGCAGCAGCCGCCAACCAAGGAGGCGGGTGCCGTCAAATGGGTGCGAGAGAATCTCTTTCCCACATGGCTGAACGCGATCCTGACCATCCTGTCGCTTTATGTAGTCTGGTATGTGCTGTCTGGCGTCGTGCCCTGGCTTGTCAGTCCGACATGGGGTGCGACTTCGCTGGGCCAATGCCGGGAAATCCTCGAAGGTTTGGGGCAATCGACCGAGCAGGCCTGCTGGGGCGTGATCCGCGATCGCTGGAACCAGTTGCTGTTCGGTTTCTACCCGTCGGAACTTTACTGGCGACCGACTTTGGCCCTGGTCGTTCTACTGGCCGGTCTGGCACCGGTGCTGTTCGGTAATTTCCCGCGGTGGTTCCTGGGCTTTTCGCTCGCTTCGCCTTTCCTGATCTTCTTCCTGCTCTGGGGCGGGTCGATCTGGCTGCCGGTGTCGGTCGCATTGGGCTTCGTCGTCGGTGTCGTGGCGTTCCGCGCACTGGCGAGGGTCAATCAGATCGTTGCCGTCATCGCGGCTGTCGTGCTGCCAATTCTTTACTGGCTGTTCCTCGCGGGTCCGCTGGCTGCCGCGGTGACAGGCCTTGTGCCGATCGGGATCGCCCCGGTCGGGTCCAACGAATTCGGCGGCTTCATGTTGTCGATCGTGATCGGCGTGTCGGCGATCGTGCTGTCGCTGCCGCTGGGCATCATGCTGGCGCTGGGGCGGGCATCGAACCTTTTCATCGTGACAAAGCTGTCGGTCGCCTTCATCGAAATCATCCGTGGTGTGCCACTGATCGTCTGGCTGTTCACCGCATCGCTTTTGCTGAACTACTTCCTGCCGCCCGGCACGAATTTTGACCTGACGCTGCGGGTCATCATCATGGTGACTCTGTTTTCCGCTGCCTACATCGCGGAGGTCGTGCGTGGTGGCTTGGCCGCGGTGCCGAAGGGGCAGTACGAAGGCGCTGACTCGCTGGGACTGTCCTACTGGCAGTCGATGCAATTGATCGTGCTGCCACAAGCCTTGAAAATCTCGATCCCGGGCATCGTGAACACCTTCATTGGCCTGTTCAAGGATACGACGCTGGTGGTGTTCATCGGTCTGCTCGACCCGCTAGGTCTGACCAACGCGATCCGGGCCAGCCAGGAATGGAACGGCATCTATTGGGAGCTCTATGTCTTCATCGGCGTGCTGTTCTTCGTCGCCTGCTACAGCATGGGTCGTTATTCACTGCATCTGGAACGCAAACTCCAGCGCGAAAACCGTTAAGGGAGGCATGAGCATGTCGGAAGCCGTTCAAGACCGCGAAATCAACCGCAGCGCCATGCAGGTCAGCGATGAGGTCGCCATCGAGATCAACAGCATGAACAAGTGGTTCGGCACGTTCCACGTGCTGCGCGACATCAACCTGACCGTGAACCGCGGCGAGCGTATCGTCATCTGCGGGCCTTCAGGGTCGGGCAAATCGACGCTGATCCGATGCATCAACCGGCTGGAGGAACACCAGTCCGGACAGATCATCGTGGATGGCACAGAACTGTCGTCCGACATCAAGAACATCGACAAGATCCGGTCCGAAGTTGGCATGTGCTTTCAGCACTTCAACCTGTTCCCGCATCTGACGATCCTGGAAAACTGTACGTTGGCCCCGATCTGGGTGCGCAAGACGCCCAAGAAGGAGGCCGACGCGACCGCGATGCATTTTCTGGAGAAGGTCAAGATCCCGGAACAGGCGCACAAGTATCCGGGCCAGTTGTCCGGCGGTCAGCAGCAGCGCGTCGCAATCGCGCGGTCGCTGTGCATGAAGCCGCGCATCATGCTGTTCGACGAACCGACGTCGGCACTTGACCCCGAGATGATCAAGGAAGTGCTCGATACGATGATCGAGCTGGCGGAAGAGGGCATGACGATGATCTGCGTCACGCACGAGATGGGTTTTGCCCAAGCCGTCGCGAACCGCGTGATCTTCATGGACCAGGGCCAGATCGTCGAACAGAACGAGCCTCACGCATTCTTCAACAACCCGCAGTCGGACCGCACCAAGCTGTTCCTGAGCCAGATCCTCGGTCACTGACGCAGACGATGTTACGGCGAAAGATCGGAAAAGCGGGGGCCCAGCCCCGGTCGAGCAGGCGCGACTCCCCCGGGATATTTAAGACCAGAAGAAGCTGGACGCCTGCGCCTTGACGTGTGGATGGTCAGTCCGCCAGGTCGGCGGGCGTCATGAACGCGATGCAGGTGCCTTTGCGCAGGGCGGACCACTGCGTCGCATCGAAGCGGATGACGGTCGTCGCGGCAGTGGGGTAATCAGCAAAGCGTGGGTGATCGGGGTGCGACGTCACAAGGCGTCCCGCCAGATCGCCGATGCCGGGATTGTGGCCACAGACGAGCAGTGTTTGCGCGTCCGTCACCAGCCCGATTTGCCGCAGAATTGCGTCAGGAGAGGCATGGTAGAGCGCGCGCAGGTAGCTGACCTGTGGCATTGCACCGAGCCTGTCCATCACGCCGGCGACTGTCTGCCCGGTGCGTGTCGCGTCGGAGGCGATGATGCGGTCCGGGACATGATCGTTCTGGCGCAGCCAGATGCCGATCCGGCGGGCGGCAGTTTGCCCCCGGTCGGTCAGGGTGCGGCCATGATCGGCGCCCTCGGGGTCGTCCCAGCCGGATTTCGCGTGGCGCAGCAGGATCAGGGTCAAATTCACCGAAAAGCCTCCATGTGAAATGCGGCCTGTGCCGGCAGACGCAGACCCGCGCCGACCGGGCAGGCGCGCCGGGCGCGGCAGCCTTGAGCGATGCAGTCCAACCCGGCAGGGCTGTTGATATGCCGCTTGCAGGCCCCGACATCGTAGCCCTCGGCAAAGGCATCGACGGGGCAGGCCGTGGCGCAGGGGGCGTGGCAGGCGTCACAGGGTCTTTGCTGCGGGGTGGGCGGTGCGGCGGCAGCATCGCGGATAAGGAGTCCGCCGCGAAAGGAGACCCACAGGCCCCTGTCGGCGTGAATTAGAAACCGGATCGGCGAAGGCCAGGCTTGGCCACTGCGCGTGGCGAAGGTCTGAAACGGCAGGAACGGTGGTCCGCCGAAGGGGTAGATTGCCGCCGCCCTGATGTGAGTGGCGAGCTCGTCGATCACCCGCCGCGACCAACGGTCGAGCGGGTCCGGGTTGCCGTCCTGCGCCTCTGCGCTGGCTTGAAAGATCGGCCAGAACGACGGCTCATCCGGCCCAAGCAGAATGACCTGACCGTCATGCGGCAGGCCGTCGTCCGGCCCGCCATCGCAGCACCCCATGACCCGCAGGCCGGTGCCTGTCAGGTCCGGCGACATGGTCAGTCCTGCCGTGATTTCACGCGCGATTCGGTCGAACGGATGATCGATCCGGCCCCGTGTTCGGTAAAGAGCTCCAGCAAAGAGGCGTTCGGCAGGCGCCCGTCAAGGATGACGACCGCGCGCACCCCGTCCTCGATTGCCTTCAGCGCGGTCTCGACCTTGGGGATCATGCCGCCGGCAATGGTGCCGTCGGCGATCATGCTGCGGATCTGGTCGGGGTTCAGCTGGGTCACGACCTTGCCGTCGGCGTCCTTGACGCCGGCGACATCGGTCAGCAGCAACAGGCGGTCGGCCTTCAGCGCGCCCGCGATGGCCCCGGCGGCGGTGTCACCGTTCACATTGAAGGTTTCCAGCATGTCCATGCCGGTCGCCACCGGGGCCACGACGGGAATGATGCCGGCCTTGTAGAGATCGCGCAGCACCTGGACGTTCATCTCGACCGGGCGGCCGACAAAACCGAGTTCGGGGTCGTCCGCCTCGGCCACCATGAGGTCGTCGTCCTTGCCGGACAGGCCGACCGCCCGGCCGCCTTCGTCCATGATCGCCTGAACGATCCGTTTGTTCACGAGGCCGGTCAGCACCATCTCGACCACCTCGACGGTGGCCTGATCAGTGACCCGCTTGCCGCGGATGAATTTCGATTCGATGCCAAGCTTGTCCAGCATCTCGTTGATCATGGGACCGCCGCCGTGCACGACGACCGGGTTCATGCCCACCTGTTTCATGAGCACGATGTCACGAGCGAATTCGGCCATCGCGTCGGCGTCGCCCATCGCGTTGCCGCCGAACTTCACCACGACGACGGCACCGGAATAGCGTTGCAGATAGGGCAACGCCTCTGACAGCGTGCGCGCCGTGGCGATCCAGTCTCGGTTCATGTCCTGCGTCCTCATGGCTGTCTCCCGGGGCATTGTCGCCAAGGGATAGCGGAGCGGGGGGTGACCCTCAAGGCGCTTGATCCGGTTGGGCTGATGCCGGATCAGGGTTCGAGGGTGGCAATGACCGCGCGCAGGGACGCGATGCCGTCACCCTTGTCAGAGCTTGTCAGGATCAGCTCCGGATAGGCCGCCGGATGCTTGACCAATGCAGCGCGCGTCGCCGCGAGGCTGGCGTCAAGCGCGTCGCCCTTCACCTTGTCCGTCTTGGTCATCACGACCTGAAACGTGACGGCGGCGCGGTCCAGCAGGGTCATGATTTCCTCGTCGACGGCCTTGGCCCCGTGACGGGCGTCGATCAGCACGAAGACGCGGCGCAGGGTCGGGCGACCTTGCAGGTAGTTCTTCAGCAGCGCCTGCCATTTGGCGACGACCGCGACAGGGGCATTGGCAAAACCGTAGCCGGGCAGGTCGACGACATAGAGGTCGCCAGCGGTAAAGAAGTTGATTTCCTGCGTCCGACCCGGTGTGTTCGATGCGCGGGCCAGGCCCTTGCGCCCCGTCAGCGCATTGATGAGGGACGATTTGCCGACGTTGGACCGCCCGGCAAAGCAGACCTCCAGCCGGTCGGCGGGTGGCAGGCCGTCCATCGCGACGACCCCCTTGAGGAACGTCGTCTCGCCGGCGAACAGAAGGCGGCCCGCTTCGATGTCTTCGTCCGACGGTGTCTCGATCTCGGGGAAGGGGAGTTGCATCAAGGCACCTTTCGTTCGTCGTCACGGGCAAGCCCTGTCGCACAGTCGCGCGGCCCTGTCGAGGTCCAAGGCAGGCAGGCGGCATCGCGGCGACGAAGGGATAAGCGCCGGACGTTGCCGTCCGGCGCGAGGGTCATTTCGACTTCGGCGGCTTCGACACATTCGCCGCCGTCGGTGTCGTCTTCTTGCGGCGGAAGGTCGACCTGATGTTGCCGAAGACGTCAGGCCGCGATCCGTGACTGCGCATGATGATGTATTGCTGCATGAAGGTGATCGTGTTGTTCGTGATCCAGTACAGCACAAGGCCAGAGGCAAAGCTGCCCAGCATGAACATGAAGACCCACGGCATCCAGGCAAAGATCATCTGCTGCGTCGGATCGGTGGGCGCCGGGTTCAGTTTCTGCTGCAGCCACATGGAAATGCCCAGCAGGATCGGAAGGACGCCCAGCGACAGGATGAAGAAGATGCTGCCCGGTTCCGGCGTGGCCCAGGGCAGAAGGCCGAACAGGTTCAGGATCGACGACGGATCAGGTGCCGACAGGTCACGAATCCAGCCGAACCACGGCGCATGGCGCAGTTCGAGGGTGACGAAGATCACCTTGTAGAGCGAGAAGAAGATCGGGATCTGGATCAGGATCGGCAGGCACCCCGCGGCGGGATTGACCTTGTTGTCCTTGTAGAGCTTCATCATCCCTGATTGCAGCGCGGCCTTGTCGTCGCCCGCGCGTTCCTTCAGCTTTTCCATCTCGGGCTGAAGTTCCTTCATCCGGGCCATGCTGACATAGGATTTGTAGGCCAGCGGCAGCACGAGGAGTTTCAGGAAGAAGGTCAGCGCGATGATCGACCAGCCCATGTTGCCGATCAGCAGGTTCAGGTGGTGCAGCACCCAGAAAATCGGCTTCGTCAGAAAGAAAAACCAGCCCCAGTCAATGCTGTCGATGAAGCCGGTGACACCCGCCTGCTGGTAGTCGCGGATGGCTTCCCATTCCTTGGCGCCGGCAAAGAGTTGTGTCGTGACGCTGGCGGATGCGCCAGGGGCGACAGTCTCCGCGTCCAGCACGGCCTCCACCTGAAAGATGTCGCGCGCTGGGAAATACTTTGCCACTGACCGGAACGGGGCCGTCTGGTTGGGGATCAGGGTCGTCATCCAGTAGTGGTCGGTATAACCGATCCATCCCGCAGAGGTGACGTCCTGCCGTTCGGCATTGGTGCCTTCACGGTCGTCGACCTCGAAGTCGACCATGTTCTTGTATTTCACTTCTTCCAGCGTGCCGTCGGTCATGCGGACAAGACCTTCGTGCAGGATGAAGAAGTTCTGCAGGTCGGACGGCATCCCTTCCTGTCGCAGCAGACCGTAAGGGCGCATGCTGACGGGGTCGGCCGCGGTGTTCTCGACGCTTTGCTCCACGCTGAACATGAACTTGTCGTCGACAGAGATGCGGTTGCGGAAAATCTGACCGGCACCGTTGTCCCAGGCCAGAGTCACGGGGGTGTCGGGAGTCAGCGTCTCGCCGTCCTCCAGCGTCCACAGCGTGTCCGGCCCCGGCACCGAGTCGGCAGAAATGCCATCGGCGGCAGCCCAGCCGAAGGAGGCGAAATAGGCGTCCGGCGTGCCGGTCGGCGACAGCAGCGTCACGGTCGGAGAACTGTCTGCGATGGTCTCGCGGTATTGGGTCAGCTTCAGGTCGTCGATGCGGCCACCCAGCAACGAGATCGTGCCGGACAGTTCCGGAGTTTCGACCGGAATGCGGGGCGCGTCGGCGACGGCGGGCTCTACTGCGGGGTCGGCGGGTGCCGCGATACCGCCGGTGACGGGGTCGACGACGGGAACGGTGGCGTCCTGTTGCTGCTCGGTCGCCTCCAGCGTCGCGGGGGCCTGCACTTCGGGGGGGAACAGGAAGGTCCAGACGATGATGACCAGCGTGCTGAGCACGAGGGCCAGGATCAGGTTCTTGTTTTGATCTTCCATGCGTCGCGACCGTCCGTCTGTAAAAACTGGTGGGAATGGTTCAAACCGCCTGACCCCCAAAGGTCAAGGGCAAAGGGTGCCATTGTGATCGGCTGTCAAGCCGGCAAAATCAAAGAGCCCGAGGTCCAGCAGGTGGCTGGGCCGGGCGTTCATCAGGGCCGAGAAGATCTTCTGCCGCCGTCCGGGGCTGTTCGCCTCCCAACCGTCGAGCAGGCGCTTGATCTGCTGGCGCTGCAATCCGTCCTGTGATCCGCACAGATCGCAGGGGATGATCGGATAGTTCATGTCGCGCGCGAACTTCTCGCAATCCGCCTCGGCCACATGCGCCAGCGGGCGATACAGGAACAGATCGCCTTCGTCGTTCAGCAGCTTGGGTGGCATCGTCGCCAGCTTTCCGCCGTGAAAGAGGTTGAGAAAAAACGTCTCGAGGATGTCGTCTCGGTGGTGGCCCAGCACCACGGCGGTGCAGCCTTCCTCGCGCGCGATGCGGTACAGGTTCGCGCGGCGCAGGCGCGAACACATGGTGCAAAGGGTCCGACCCTGCGGCGTCTTGTCCATCACGACGGAATAGGTGTCGCGGTATTCGATCCGGTGCGGCACGCCCATGCGGGTCAGAAATTCAGGCAGCACGGTCGCAGGAAAATTCGGCTGCCCCTGGTCGAGGTTGCAAGCCAGCAATTCCACGGGCAGCAGCCCGCGCCATTGCAGTTCATAGAGGATCGCCAGAAGGGTGTAGCTGTCCTTGCCACCCGACAAACAGACCAGCCACTTGCCCCCCGGCGCGATCATGCCGTAGCGGTCGATCGCCTCTCGCGTGTCGCGGACCAGCCGCTTGCGCAGCTTGCGGAACGCGACCGTGTCGGGCGCACCATTGAACAGGGGATGGATGTCAGCTTCGTCTAGCATGGTGCATCACCTACTGCGGCAAAGGCGAAAACCCAAGCGGAATTGCGTACGGCTGTGCCATGTGTGGGACCGCCGCGGGTCGAGACGCCAGCGCACCGGCCCGTGGCCAAAATCAGCGCAACCGCCCGCCGGCCACGACTGGCAAGGTGGGTGCCGCACCCTCCACGCCCGCAGGCAGGGCAGGGATGACCGGTCGCCCGCCCCGCATCGATGACGCATCGGCTATGCGCGACGCGGCATAGCAGATCAGGACCCCGGCTACCGGCAGCAACCACGGCAACCACGCTACGTCGGGTTCAACGATCATGAGGATCTGGCCGGCCAAAGCCAGCACCGTGCCAAGGCCGAACACCAGCAACCCATGCCCGCCCATCAGCCGCAGCGGCGCGGCGGCGGGGTGGGCGCACAATCGCGTGACGAAGGGCAGGCAGGACAGCACATAGGCCAGCGCCAGGATGTGCAGAAGCCGGGGCAACGCCAGCAGGGTCTTGTCGTGGGTCGTGATGTTGCGGGGTGCGCCCAGACTGCCAAGCTGCGCCATCTTGTGGTTCATGAAACCGCCCAGATCGGGGATATGCCGCCAGGCGAAGGCGAACAGCAGAAAGGCCAGCGTCGCCGCGAACAGCGGCCAGGACAGGGGCACGAGACGCCGGTCGCGGCGGTGCCGGATACCGATCAGCAAGCCGATGACAAAGATCAGCTGCCAGGTCAGCGGGTTCAGGAACCATGCACCGTTGCCGGGATAGTTCGGGATATTCCATTTCCACATCCCAGCAAGCCACCACAGGGCCACCGCAGCCACAAGCGTCACCATCGGAGCCCGCAGACCGGCCATGAGTAGAAAGGGGGCGGCGATCAGCAACACGATATAGGTCGGCAGGATGTTCACATACCCGATCTGGAAGGACAGGATCGGCAGCCCGACCAGTGCGGCACCTGTATCGTCGTAAAGCTGTGACAGATTGTGGATGTCACGAAACTCTGCGCGGTAGAACACGCCGGCCGACCAGCTGAACAGACCGATCGCCGTGACGGTCAGGATGATCTGGACGCCATACAGCGTCCAGGCCCGTCGCCACATCGGGGCCATCGCGTCCCACAGACGGGTTTGTCCCGTCAGCCAGCGGTTGACTGCTGGTGAATAGGCAATGCCGGCGGCGATGCCGGACATGATGAAGAACGCCTCTGCGGCATCGGAAAATCCGATATTGCGAACCGTGATCTGTTCCCACGGGTTGCCGGGCATGTGGTCGATCAGGATCATCATCAGCGCCAGACCGCGAAAGGCGTCGATACGCGGATCGCGCGGACGCGACGGCGCGATCAGGCCTTGCCGGATCGGCGTGATCCGTGCATCGGGCTGGCCGGATGCCTCAGGCTGGCCGGGTGCCTCAGGCTGGCCGGGTGATCGTGCCATCTGGCATCCCTTCGTGGGCGGCATCGCGTGCAAGGCGACGGCGATAGTCCGCCACAACCGGCGGAACCGCGACCTCTTGCGGCACGCCAAAGGCGCTGCCCAGGATCGGCCAGGACGTCACGGTGATCAGCAGCGGTGCGGCGATCATCGGGACCGTCACCGGCAGCAGCCAGATCACGAGGTCGGGTGCCGCCTGCAGCACGACGATCGACATCGCGACACCGAACAGCGTGATCCAGCGTCCCGCCCGCCAGCCGTCGCGCAGGGTCAGGCGACCTTCGCCGCGCGCGGTCGCGGGCCAGCCGCCGTCCCGGCCCGCCAGCACCTCGGCCACGGCACGGGATTGATACATCAGCATCAATGGCGCGATCAGGGCGGTCAGCAGCGTCTCGGCCAGCACGGACGCAAAGGCGCGCAGGATGCCGCCGAAACCGTCGGCCCGCCCCGTCGCCACGGATTCAAGGTAGATTGCCAGTTTCGGCAACAGCAGGAGGCCGCCGACACCCACGGCGAGCGCGATGATCTGATGCGTCCGGTCATCGGGAAAGACCGGGAAAAGCTGGTAGGCGTCCGGGAAATAGTCGGGCGTGCCCGCCGTGGCCGCCGCGAGCAACGACACGATCAGGAACGCACCCCAGGCGAGTGAGACAGTGTAGGACAGGATGCCCTGCAAGAAAACGAATCTGCTCCACTTGCGCAGGCCGGGCGCGTTCAGCAGGCGCACGTGTTGCAGATTGCCTTGACACCAACGCCTGTCCCGACGGGCAAAGGCCAGCAGATTGTCCGGGCCTTCCTCGTATGACCCCGTAATGCGGGGGTCCATCTCGACCTGCCAGCCGCCCCGCACCAGAAGAGCAGCCTCGACATAGTCATGGCTCAGGATGGTGCCGCCGAAAGGGGGCGGGCCGGATAGTTCCGGCAGGCCGCAGCACTGCGACAGCGCCCTGACGCGGGCAATGGCGTTGTGACCCCAGAAAGGTCCCGACTGTCCCTGCATCCGCGCCAGACCCCGCGCAAAGACCGGCGAATGAAAGCTGGCGGAAAACTGCATCGCCCGACCGAAGGCCGAGGTGGCACCGACGATCCGCGGCAGCGTCTGCAACAGGCCGACGCCGGGATGGGCTTCCATCCGGGCAACGAGGTGACGGATCGTCTCGCCCTCCATCAGACTGTCGGCATCCAGCATCACGACGTAGATGTAGTTGCCGCCTGACGTCCGGATGAAATCCTCGACATTGCCGGCCTTGCGGCCGTGCCGGTCCTTTCGGATGCGGTAATAGACGCGGCGGTCGTCGTCGGTCTGCGCGAAAAGCGGTGCCAAGGCGGCACGCTCGCGGTGCTGGGCATCCGGATCGGCGGTATCGGAAAGGATCGCGACATCGGCCGGCACGCCGGCGTCGCGCTGCGACTGTCGCATCGCCTGCACCCGCGCGCAGACCTCGACCGGGTTTTCATTGCAGATCGGCACAAGAATTGCCGTCGCCGGAAAAGGTGCGTCAAGCGGGATCGCAGGGCACAACGGTGCAAGTGGGGGCAATCCGACAAACGCCTGCGCCGCGCCCCAGGCCAGCCAGCCGGTGGTGATCGCGATCAGGGTCACGGCGGCCGCGTCGAAGGCGTCGAACCCGGTGTTCAACCCGGCCTGAGCCAGTGTTCCAGCCGCCGCGATCGTGCAGAAGGCAGCGAAGCCCAGCGCCGTGATGCGGCTGAGACGCGTGCGGCCAGGTTTGACATGAGGCCGCAAATCAGGCCTTCCGCATGAAGAAGACGTGGCCGATCCAGTCCAGCAAGGACGGGCGCACACCCCGTTCCAGCACCTGCCGGGGCATGTCGAGCGGTGCGCGGCGTGGTTCAAGCACCGTCAGGTCATCGGGAGCGACCATCAGGTCGGGATCGATCTTAGTCATTCTTTCAGCCATTGATAAATCCACGTCTCGGACAACTGACGGCCTTCGGCCGTCAGGGCAGCACGCATTTCGACCGTCGCGCCATCGTCGGCCGAAACCTCGATGACAAGGCGCCACGTTGCGTCACGGCCATCCACCTTCTGCAGGACCTTTTGCAGAAGCGTGCCACCCGTGATCTGCAATGCGGCCTCAACCGTCGTATCGCCGATCGGTTCCCCCAAGGAGCCGCCTTCGAAATCGATGACGAATTTTCGATGCTCTTCGCGCGGTTTTACGCCGGAAACGCCGCCATGACCTGCGAGTGTGCGCGATACTTGTGCAAGTTCGGAAGTGGCACCCGGCGGCGTCATGCCCCAGTGCAACCGATAGGACACCTGTGTCTGGCTTCCCGCGACGAAGGGTTCCTGCGGAATCCAGAAGGCCACGATGTTGTCATTCGCTTCGAGGTCGGAGGGGATCTCGATCAGCCGCACCATACCAGCACCCCAGTCACCCTGCGGTTCGACCGTCAGGCTGGGGCGCGCCTCGTAGTGGGCACCGGCATCGAGATAATCCTCGAATTCTCGGTGCCGCTGCACAAGGCCGAACGACCGTGGGGACTGCACGCTGAAGTACGAATTCCCCAATTGCGACGGATTGTTGAGCACGCGGTAAAGCCTGTCGGTGTCGCTGTCGATGACAAGCGCCTCGCTGTCGTGCACGCGCGCCCGGTAATCGTCGAAGTTGCCGCGATCGTTCGGGCCGAACAGAAACATCGACGTCAGGGGCGCGATGCCAAGCTGCGCGACGTCACGCCGAAAGAACAGCGCTGAGGTGACGTCCATCGTGGTCGACTCTCCGGGCGTCACGACGAACCGAAAGGCACCCGCCACGGATTCGCTCTCCAGCAGAGCGTGGAATGTGATCGCCGTTTCCCCTTCGGTGGGGCGTTCCAGCCAGAAGGCGCTGAAGCGGGGAAATTCTTCCTGCTCTGAGGTGGCGGTATTGACCGCAAGGCCGCGCGCGCTGATGCCGTAACGATTGTCTCGCCCCAACGCCCGGAAGTAGCTTGCGCCAAGGAACGACACGACCTCGTCATAGCGATCGGGCGCGTTCAGCGGCATGTTGAAGCGGAAACCCGCGACACCCGGCAACGCATCCGTGTCCGGAAGGTCTATCGTGTCGCCGTGATACTTGAAATCGCTGGTCGTGAAAGCCATCGGCGTAGCTACCCCGTCCACGACCTCGTGCAAGGCGACAGTGCTGTCGAAAAGCCAACCCGGATGATAGGCGTGCAGCAATGCCGGCGCATCCGGCCCCTTCCATCGGGCGCGGGCTTCGTTGAACTGGATGTTGCGGTAGGCATCGTAGTCGAGGTCGGTGAATGCCGACCCCAAAGTTTCGGGCTGAACATAGTCCGCTTCAGCCGTCTGCCGGGCGCGCTCGATCAGCATTTCGAATGAAAAGGGCACCGGTTGCGCTGCGGTCTGCGCCCGTGCGGACGGGATTGCGACGGCCACACCGGCAAGGGCGGTCAGGGTCGAACCGCCCTGCAACAGGAAAGCCCGTCGCGAAAGATGCGCTGCGCCGCGAAAAAATGTCATGAGGATGTTCCGATTCTTGCTGCAGTGCAGAATGTGCTATTTTTCACCGAACATTCAATATGCAGGTCGCTGATCGGCGGCAACACGCCGCGCGCCCTGACGGCAACATGGCAGCAAGGCCACATCCTGTCCGCATCACACTGGCCGGCAGGAATGGCTGAGTCAGCTCAGGCCACGCAGAATCTCGTTCTCAGCGTCACGAATGGCCTGTTTTGGCGATTTGCCACCAAACACCGCATCGTGAATTTCCCGCCCCAGTGTCCGCTCGATCAGATTGAAGGCGGGAACAGGCGGGCGGGACCACGTCACCAATTCGTTGCGCCGCGCCATCTGATCGACCATCCGCACGATGGGAGAGGAGGCCAGCGCCTCGGGATCGGCGCAGACCGAAAACCGCGGAGCCACGGGAAACCCGTTCTTGACATGGGCCTTCATCGCTTCGGGCGATACCATCCAGGCGATGGCGTTGATGATCTGACGCTGCCGTGCAGGATTCACATGGGCCGGGATCGTCATCAGGAACCCGCCGATGGGGGCCGCGATCTTGCCCAGCCGCCGGGAAGGGGGCGACAGATAGGCCACCCGCCGCGCCACGCGCGAACTCAGCTCGTGTTCGAACCGCGCGGCCCGCATCGTCCAGCAGTAGGCCATGCCGGCCTGACCCGACATGAAGCAGGCAATGCGCTTTTCCCAGTCCATATTCGCGATGTCGGGCGGCGACACCTCGGCCAGCTGCTTCATGTAATCGATGACCTCAAGCGCGTCGTCGGTGTCGATCTGCAACTTCAGCTTCTCGAAGCGGTCATAGCGCCAACTGTCCTGATTGTGCAGCGGCATGTCGATGATCGTCTTCTGGCAGGCGGCGAGGAAGAACATGAAGGAGTTGGCGATTGGCATGCCGCGCTGTCCGTTCCAGGCGATGCCATAGAACTCTGACGCGGGCCGGTGCAACTCACGCGCGGCGCGGATCGTGTCGTCGAAGGTCTTTGGATGGGCCAGCCCCTTGTCCTCGAACAAGTCGCGGCGGGCGGCGAGGATCTCGATGGTGCAATACAACGGGATGCCGAACTGGGTGCCGTTCCAGTTGCCGGTGCCCCAGACAGAAGGATGAAAGTCCAGCGCGTTGATCGCGGCATCCGTCAGCAGGTCGTCAAGCGGGGCCAGCAACCCCTTTTCGGCGAATT
Source organism: Loktanella sp. DJP18 (assembly GCF_049310965.1). NCBI lineage: Bacteria > Pseudomonadati > Pseudomonadota > Alphaproteobacteria > Rhodobacterales > Roseobacteraceae > Loktanella > Loktanella sp. DJP18. The sequence continues at coordinate 26,493 of NZ_JBMERN010000039.1, forward strand.
CGCCAAGCCACGGCATGTTGACCGACACGACGTCATAGGCAGGTGCAGCACTTTGGCCGGTCGCAAGGGCATTGGCATAGAGGGCCGGCAGGCGTTGCAGATCGAAACTGCTCTTGCGGCCCAGATCGTTGCGAAAATCCGACCACATGTTGCGCATGGAGGCGAAGTAGTTGTCGTCGTTCAGCAGAAAGCGGATATCGCTTGGCACGCTGCCACCGATGTCATGGGTCTGGACGGGAGAGATGATCTGCGAGGCAAAGTAGCTGCCGCCGAAATAGTATTCGTTCGCCTCGGTTCCCCTGCGCAGGCCGAATGTCTTGGCCAGATGTGCCTTCACATGGTTGGCGTAGTCCATGAAGGCGGTCAGCAACCGGTCTGACGGCTGCAGGAAATGCGTCTTCAGCCCGTGACCGCGCGGCACCTGCTGGATCAGGCCATCGGCGATCATCTTCGTCACCATGCGGTTGCCGGTGCTGTAGGGCACGCGCGCCAGTGCGATCAGACCGGACTTGTCGATCGGCCTGTTGCGCAGGTGGGCATCGACGATCTCGAGGACGACATTCCAGAACACGTCCGGCTTCGCGTCCGGCAGGCCCTCGTCGAATGGCGCGCGCAACTTGCGCAGAAAATCCACGATGCGCGACAATTCGTGGCTGGTCAGTTCGGCCTTGGGGGCTGGCGGTGCAAGCTGATGATTCATGACGACCCCTTACGGATGCACGGCACCCTCACGCCATTTCACCAAAGCGAAGAAATCCGCCTCATTCAACCCTGAGGCTGCCGCATCACGGTATTGTTGCAGGATCAGCGCGGTAACGTCCTGCGGCACGCCATGGTCGCGGGCGGCGTCGGTGATCAGGGTGAAATCCTTGACCATCTGATCGACCGAAAAGGCCGGGGTGAAGTCATTGGCGACGATGGTCTCGGTCTTGTATTTCAGCAAGGGCGAGGCGACAGCGCTCTCGCCAATCACCTCCATGATGGCACTGCGGCTCAGCCCGCCGCTTTGGCCTAGGGCCAGTGCCTCTGCCATGATCGCCGCCGTGGCTCCCACGAGGGTATTGAGGACAAGCTTCATGTAGCGCGCCTCCTCACCTTGCCCGAGGTAGAACCGGCGGGCGGAAAGATACGCAAGGCAGGGCTGCACGATGTCCCAGGCGGCCTTGTCGCCCGAGGCGAGGATTGTCAGCGCGGCTGTTTCAGCCAGCGCCGTGCTACCGGACAAAGGGGCCCGCAAGTAAAGGATGTCTTTGTTTTTCAAAGCCGTGGCGACATCGGCGGAGCAGTTCGGGGATACGGTGCTCATCTCGACGAAGGTGGTGCCGGGGCGCAGGATATCGGCAAGGCCCGGCGTCGTGCCCGACCCCATGACCACCAGCCGCAGCACGTCGTCGTTGGGCAGGGTCGCGAAGACGATGTCGCTGCTGGCCTGTCCCGTGATGTCATGCGCCGTCGTCGCACCCAAGGTGAATAGATCGGCCAGTGCGTCATGGTCCGGGTCGGTCACGGCCACCGCGATGCCCTGCGCCAGCAGGTTGCGGATCATCGGGCCACCCATCTTGCCTGCACCGATCCATCCCACGGTCAGCGCGACCTGCGATGTCGCGCCGGCGTCCAATTCGATCCTCAAGTTATGCTCCTCCGCGCTTGCGTCCGGGGGACACTAAATCGGAGCCATCCCAACCTGGCGGCGCAATTTATCCGCTTCGGACAAATCAACGCAATAATCTCCGAAACGGAGAGATAGGCTCTTGGTGCAGGGCGATGACGGGAGCAACGTCGCCTTGCCGTTGAACGCGGCAGTCGCAGCCGTGGGGGGCGAGAGGCAAGCAGGAGGAGAGACACGATGAAGGCAGTGCGATTTCATGGCGCAAAGGACATTCGCGTCGAGGACGTGGCAGAGCCGTCGGGTGATCTGGCCGCCGATGATGTGCTGATCGCGCCCTTCGTGACAGGCATCTGCGGCACCGATCTGCACGAATACATTGCGGGTCCCATCGTGACGCCGACAGAGCCTCATGTCTTTACCGGGGCCACAAATCCGCAGATCCTGGGCCATGAGTTTTCGGCCCGCGTGCTGGCCACAGGCTCCGGCGTCACACACGTCGCGGCCGGTGATCGGATATCGATTCAGCCGCTTCTGTCGCCACGCAACGACTACTACGGCAAGCGGGGGCTGTATCACCTGTCGCCGTCTATGGGCTGTGTCGGCCTGTCATGGGCCTGGGGCGGCATGGGCGAAAAGGCGGTCATCAAGGATTACAACGCGCAGCCCGTGCCGGACAACATCACGGACGAACAGGCGGCGATGATCGAACCGGCTGCAGTCGCGCTCTATGGTGTGGACCGGGGCGGCGTGACGGCCGGGAGCACCGTTCTGGTGTCCGGCGCGGGTCCGATCGGGGCGCTGACCGTGCTGGCCGCACATGCTGCCGGGGCCGCGACGATCATCGTATCCGAGCCCAATCCGAACCGTCGGCGCATCATCATGGACATCGCACCCTACGCCCATGTCGTCGATCCGCGCAGTAGCGACCTTGCCGCCATCGTCGGTGACCTGACCGAAGAAGGCGTCGGTGTCGATGTGGCGCTCGAATGCGTGGGGCAGGAGGCGTCGCTGAATGCCTGCGTCCATGCCGTGCGCCGTCAGGGCCGCGTCGTGCAGGTCGGCCTGCACATGAAGCCCGCCAGTATCGACGCGATGCTTTGGGCGCTGAAGGACATCACGGTCGAGGCGACCTGGTGCTATCCCACCCAGATCTGGCCGCGCATCGCCCGGATGATCGCCGCCGGCACGTTCCCCGTCGAAAAGGTCATCACCGCACGTATCGACGCCGAAGATGTCGTCGCCAAGGGCTTCGAAGCCCTGCTCGATCCGGCGGGCGAACACCTGATGATCCTCGTGACCACCTGAATTGACTGAACCTACGAAAGACCTGATCTCATGACCAAGAACATCGCACTGATCGTCGGGGCCACCGGCCTGTCCGGCAGCTACACCGGGCGTCACCTGAAGGACGCAGGCTGGACGGTCGTGACCCTGTCGCGCAGCGCCGTCGATCTGGACTTTTCCGACCGCCACATCGCCGCCGATCTGGAGGATGCCGCCGGGGCCCACGCCGCATTAGCCGCAGCACATGACGTGACCCACGTCTTTTACTGCACCTGGTCGCGGCAGGCGTCAGAGGACGAGAATGTTCGCGTCAACGCCGCGATGATCCGCAACCTGTTTGACGGGATCGCCGATGCGCCGGTGCAGCACGCGGCGCTGGTGACAGGGTTGAAGCACTACCTGGGATCGTTCGACGACTACGCCAAGGTCACGCCCTATACGCCTTTCCTGGAAAGCAGCCCGCGCCTGCCGGGGCCGAACTTCTATTACGCGCAAGAGGATGTGTTGTTCGAGAAGGCGAAAGAGCAGGGCTTTACCTGGTCCGTTCACCGCCCGCACACGATGATCGGTTTCGTCGTCGGCAACGCGATGAACATGGCCGTGACGCTGGCGGTCTATGCGTCGATCTGCAAGCACACCGGGCGGCCTTTCGTTTATCCCGGCTCGCCCGAGCAATACAACGCCGTCACCGACGTGACCGACGCTCGCATTCTTGCGAAACAATTGCACTGGTCCGCGATCACGCCCGCGGCCGCTGACACGCCCTTCAACATCGTCAATGGCGACGTGTTTCGGTGGACCTGGCTCTGGGCGCGGATCGCCGATTACTTTGGCCTGCCCATAGCCGAGTATCCCGGACATCCCACCCCGTTGGACGACATGATGGCCGACGCGCCCGCCGTCTGGTCCGAGATCGTCGCCAAGCACGACCTGCAGGACATCCCCGTCGGCAAACTGGCGTCCTGGTGGCATTCCGACGCCGACCTGAGCCGGACCCTGGAATGTTTCACCGACATGACCAACAGCCGCGTGCTGGGCTTCGACGCCTACCAGCCGACGCCCGCCAGCTTTTTCGACGTGTTCGATACGCTGCGCGCCCAGCGCATCATTCCCGCCTGAAGGACGAAACCGATGCATTACGTGATCCATTGCCTCGACCATGACGGTGCCGTCGACAAGCGGCTGGCCCACTATGAGGCGCACAAGGCCTATCTGGCGGCGGCGACCGTCAGGACGCTGGTGTCCGGCCCGCTGCTTGCGGATGACGAGGAAACCATGATTGGAAGCTGCTTCCTGCTGGAAGCGGACTCCCTGGCCGAGGTGGAGGCATTCAACCAGAACGATCCGTTCCACCATGCCGGCCTGTGGAAGACCGTGTCGATCCGGCCTTTCGCCAAGCGTGTGGACAACCGCTGATGGCCGAGAGTGGGAAAAGTGGTCCGGTCGGCATCGCACTGGTCGGCATGGGCTGGTGGGGGCAGAAGATGCTCAACGTCCTGCAAGCCGCCCCCGACGACATCCGCGTCGTCCGCGCGGTCGAGCCGAACGTGGCGTCCGTCCGCGATTTGTGCGCCGGCAAGGGCATCCCGCTGTCCGCCGACTATGCGGACGCCTTGAACGACCCCGAGGTCGAAGCCGTCGTGCTGGCGACACCGCACAGCCTGCACACGGACCAGATCGCGCTGGCAGTGGCGGCAGGCAAGCACGTCTTCTGCGAAAAACCCCTCGCTTTGACTAAGGCCGAGGCGGAGCGGTCCGTGAAACACTGCGCCGACGCCGGGCTGGTGCTGGGCATGGGGCATGAACGCCGATGGGAACCGCCTGTGGCCGCGATGCTGGCCAAGGCGGATGCGGGTGATCTGGGTCGCATCCACCAGATCGAATCCAATTTCAGCCATGACAAGTTCCTGTCGCTTGACCGCGACAACTGGCGGCTGAAGGCCGATCAGGCCCCCGCGGGCGGCATGACGGCGACGGGTATCCATCTGCTCGACCTCTCTGTCCGGCTGCTTGGCCGTGCCGAAAGCGTGCTGTGCATCTGCGAGCAACTCTCCAGCGACCTGCCGCAGGGCGACACGGTCGCGGCCTATGTGAAATTCGCGGGCGGCGGCACGTCATATGTGTCCGCCTCGCTGGCGAACCCGTTCATGTCGCGCTTCACCGTCTATGGATCGAAGGGCTGGATCGACATCCGCGACAAGGCCCATGTCGAAAGCCCGGACGGCTGGATCGTGATCTCCGCACTGGCGGGCGGCCCGATCACGACCGAGGAGATCGGCAAGGCCGAGCCGGTGAAGGACAACCTGGTGGCCTTTGCCCGCGCCGTGCGCGGCACCGCACCCTATCCGATCACGGCCGATCAACTCGTGAACAACATCGCGCTGCTTGAGGCGGTCTTTGCATCGAGCCTCAGTGGCAAGATCGAACAGGTGGCCTGAAGGCCAGCGGGAGGAGACGACATGAAAGCCCTGATCTTCGACAAACCCAACGCGCCCGTCGTCACCGACGTGCAGTCGCCCGGCATCACCGACAACGAGGTGATGATCCGCACCTCCCGCGTCGGCATCTGCCATTCGGACTATGAACTGCTGTCCGGCAAC
>NZ_JBMERN010000040.1:0-31588 GCF_049310965.1 Loktanella sp. DJP18
AATAAGTGTCAAATCTCGTTCTTTCGCACCGATAACGCATCCTAGCACGCCTGTGCGTGAATGGTAACTTTGGGCGCGAACCGGACCTTTGCGGTGTCTGGCAAGGGCGGCCGCTCATCATTCGCCATCGACCCTTCGAAGTATCCGCAACAGTCACTGTGCCGGACGTCCGACCACTTGCAAGCCGCAGCGCCTCACAGCAGTCTGCGCGCAACCCATCAGGAGGCACGCATGAAACGGTCCCGCATCAATGACATCATGGCAGAGGCGGACGCGATGATCCGCAGCCACGGCTTTACCCTGCCGCCCTGGGCCTATTGGTCGCCCGACGACTTCAAGGCCCGCAAGGACGAGGCGGCAGAGGTTATCCGCGCGCGCAACGGCTGGGATATCACCGACTACGGCGCGGGGCGCTATGACCAGATGGGGCTGTTCCTGTTCACCCTGCGCAACGGTCGGCTGGCGGACCTGCAACGCGGCGGCGGCATGTGCTATGCGGAAAAGCTGCTGATCAGCAAGCAGGATCAACTGTCGCCGATGCACACCCATGTCATAAAGGCCGAAGATATCATCAACCGGGGCGGGGCGACGCTGGTGGTCGAACTCTACGGCTCCGACGATCAGGGCCAGTTCGACGCAACCAAAGGCGGCACCGTCATGTGCGACGGATTGCGCCGCGATTTTGCGCCGGGAGAGAAGCTGAAGCTGGCACCGGGTGAAAGCGTCACCCTGATGCCCGGCGACTGGCACGCCTTCTGGGGCGAGGGGGGCGACGTGCTGATCGGAGAGGTCAGCACCGTCAACGACGACGAGACCGACAACATCTTTGGCGAGCCGATCGGCCGGTTCAGCGCGATCGAGGAGGATGTGGCACCGACGCACCTTCTGGTCAGCGACTATCGCCGGTGGCTCGGGGCCTGACCCACTACGTCGCACAGCACGATGACCCGGCGCGCTGGCAGGCGCGCCGGGTCTCATTCGCACCACACCGTCAGCAAGCAGCGTGACGGGGCGCAAAGGCCAGGCGGGTCAGACCCGCAGCAACTCTGCCTCGTGCCGCTTCAGGCAGCGGCGGGCGGTGTCGCCGTAGATGTTCACGTCCGACCGCAATTCGGGGAAGATCGCGAAAAGCTCCGCGCGGGCCGCGTCGTGGATCGCATCCATGCCGATTGATCCGGGATGGAAGCTTTCGGTCGCGGCCGCCTCGGCAAAGACGATCTCGTGCTGGTCGAACATCATGTGGATGTAGGTCACCTCCGCGCCGTCTTCGCGCGTGACGGACAGACCGTCCACCAGATGCTTGGCCGCAACCAGGACTTCGGTTTCGCCGAACAGCAGTTCCGCGCGGTAACCCTGGAACAGCATCCGGTGCTGCGGTGAGACGATCAGGTCACGGTCCAGCCCGGTGACGACGCCGGGCCGGATGCGGACGGGGGCCAGACGCCCCCTGGCCTCCACGCTGCGCGACTGAATCCAGCGGATCGGCTGCAAGCCGTGGTCGCGGGTCATGACCAGATCGCCGACCCGCAGGGTGGCGATGTCGCGCGCGCCCATCGGCGTGGCAATCCGTGTGCCGGGGGTGAAGCAGATAATGTTCTCGATGTTCGAAAAGTTCAGCCTGGTGCCGTCGTCCAGCACCGCGGTGCCAGAGTAGCTGCCCGTGCCGTCGTTTACGGCGTTGGCGAGGATGTCCTTCAGGTTGCCCCTGTGGCCCAGCATCAGCGTGTCGCCGGTCGTCTCGCCGCCGCCGCCGCCATAGACGAAGATCGAACCGCCGGCGGCCTCGCCGGTGTCCACGAGGGTGAAAAGGTCGTCGCCGTCATCGCCCAAGACCGTGTCGCCCACGGCGAAGTCGATGCTGTCGTTACCAGTCCCGCCGTCCAGCGTGTCGGCACCGGTGCCGCCGTCAACCACATCGTTGCCGCTGCCGCCGTAGACCACGTCGTTACCGTTGCCGGCATGGACGCTATCGTCTCCGGCACCGGCCTCGATCAGGTCGTCGTCGCCGCTGTCGCCGGGCAGGGCCGCGTCGCCGTTGTCGACGCGGTCGTCGTGAGGATCGCCAATGTAGCCTGCGTCGATGACATCGTCACCCGCGGTGCCGCTGACGGTGCCGTCCTGGAACGGCACGCCCATCGCGGCCAGCACATGCGGATCCGCCACCGCCGCAGGGGCAATGCCGTTCAGCGTCAGGCTCGTGCCGTCCGGGAAGGTCAGGACCGCATTGCCGCTGCCATCGTCGCTGACGGTCACGTCCATCGTGGTGACGGGTCGGGTGCCGTCGCGGGTCAGGGCGCTGACGTCAAGCTGGTCGGCGCCGGTCCAGCCGCCAAGGCCGTCGCTGACCGGGATGGCAAAGCCGTCGACCTCATCCGCTCCGCCGCCGTCGGCCAGCGCCAGCGTGTCGTTCCCGGCCCCCAGGGTGATGTGCTCGACGTTGGCGAAGGTCGCGGTGCCGCTGCCGTCGCTGACGCTGCCAGAGCCTGACCCGGCCGCAGTCAGGTCGATCGTCAACGGCCCGGTCACGGCGGACAGGTCAAGCCTGTCGCCCGATGTCTCGCCCGACGCTCCGCCGTCGATGACGTCATTGCCGAACCCGTCGGCCAGCACAAAGGTGTCGTCGCCCGCGTCCCCCAGCAGCGTGTCATTGCCCGCATCGCCGGATAGCGTATCGTTGCCAGCCCCGCCCGAGAGGCTGTCGTGGCCCGCACCGCCCGTCATGCTGTCCGCGCCACCGCCGCCAAAGACGTTATCGGCAAAGGCGCTGCCGGTGATGCTGTCGTCCCCGTCCCCGGTGACCACACGCTCCATCTCGGCAAAGGTCGCGGTGTCGGTGCCGTCGGTCAGCGTCCCCGCACCGTCGCCGGTCAGCACGACGGTCAGGTTGTCGGTCAAGCCGCCGGCGTCCAAGGTGTCACCGGTGACCTCTCCAGTCTCGCCGCCGGTGATGGTGTCCTGCCCGAAGCCTGCGAACAGGCTGAAGACGTCGTCGCCCGCACCCATATCCACGTCGTCGTCGCCCTCGCCGCCAAAGACCGCGTCGTTGCCGGACCCAAGGAAGAAGGTCTCGATCTCTTCGAACGTGACGGAGTGCCCGGTCAGGGGATCGCCCCCGATCATGCTGGCGGGGTCCCGCAGCACGCCCTGTTCCGGGCCGGTCAGCGTCAGCGTCGTGTCGACGGTCATGTCGCGCGCGTCCAGCATGTCGCCTGTCGTCTCGCTGTCCTCGCCGCCGCGGATCTCGTCCCGGTCGTCGCCGTCGCCGATGACGAAGGTGTCGTCGCCGTCGCCGCCCTCGGCATAGTCGTTGCCGGTGCCGCCGTAGATCGTGTCGTTGCCGAAACCGCCGATGATGTCGTCCATCCCGGTGCCGCCATAGAACGTGTCGTCTGACCCGATGTCGCCGAGGTCGATCAGAAAGTCGGTGCCGTCGCCGCCATGGACGGTGCTGCCGCTGGTGGCACCGAAGGCGGTTTCGATGGCGTCGTCGCCCGCGCCGCCATAAAGTGCGTCGCCGTCGGTAAAGACGCCAAGGTCCAGCATCGATCCGCCCGAGATGAAGTCGTCGCCTTCGCCGCCATGGATCGTGTCGGTGCCGATGCCGCCCGCGATGTCGTCGAAGCCGTCGCCGCCATGGATCGTGTCGTTGCCGTCGCCGCCGTCGATCAGGTCGTCGTTCCCCAGATCGCCCCACAGGATCGCGTCGTCGCCATCGACCGCGTCGCCGTCCGCATCGACGTATGTGCCGTCGATCAGATCGTCGCCGCTGGTGCCGCTGACCGTGCCGTCGGACATCGGGACGCCCATGGCGTTCAGATAGAACTCGTCGGCCGCCAAAGCTGGATCGACTCCCTGAAGGACCAGCGTCTCGCCATTCGGGAAGGTCAGCAAAGCATTGCCAGTGCCGTCGTCGCCGACGACGATATCGCGGGTGTTCACCGGGTCGCCGGTCAGATCGTGCAGCGATCCCACGTCCAGCAGGTCGCGGCCAACGTAGCCGCCGAAGCCGTCTTCCAGTGGCGGCGAAAAGCCGATGACCAGGTCGTCGCCGAACCCGTCCTGCAAGACGACGACATCGACGGCACCGTCGAGGAGGCCCAGATCGACCGTGTCGCTGCCGGCCCCGCCCGAGAGGGTGTCGGACCCGTCGCCGCCCAGCAGCAGGTCGTCGCCCAGACCGCCCCACAGCGTATCGTCGCCTTGACCCGCCGTGATTGTGCCGGCCGTGTCCGAAAGGGTGATCCAGTCACCGTGCGCGCTGCCGATGACGTTCTCGAAGTTGGCGATGGTGTCGCCGGCGGCATCGCCGCCGGACGCAGTCTGCGCCGCCAGATCGACCGTCACGCCGGATGCGCTGTCGGTATAATCCAGCGTGTCGATCCCGGCTCCGCCGTCCATCGTATCGGCCCCGGTGCCGCCCCGGATCAGGTCGTCGTCCGCCCCGCCGAACAGGGTGTCGCTTCCGGAGTCGCCGTTTAGCGTGTCGTTGCCATCTTCACCGAAAAGGGTGTCGCCGCCGACACCTCCAAACAGAGTGTCGTCGCCCATGCCACCAAAAACCTCATCGCTGCCATTGCCGGCGAGTATCGTGTCGTTGCCTGCCCCTGCCTGAACCAGATCGTCGTTGCCCGTGTCGCCGGAAAGGATCGCATCGTTCCCGTCGACGCGGTCCCCGTCGGCGTCGATGTAGCCGGGGCGATCAGGTCGTCCCCCGCCGTGCCGCTGACCGTGCCATCCGGCAACGGGATGCCGAAGGCGTTCAGCAGGAATTCGTTTGCCGCATAGGCCGGCGGCAGGCCCTGCAGGACCAGCTGCTCGCCGCCGGGAAAGGTCAGCATGGCGTTGCCGCTGCCGTCGTCGCCGACGATCACGTCGCGGGTGTTGACCGGGTTTCCCAGCGCGTCGTGCAGGTCGCTGACGTCGATCTTGTCGAGAGATGTGAACGTCCCGTTCGGATGGGCCGTCGGCACATCCGCATTGATGACGGTGTCGCGCCCGAACCCGTCGCGCAGCACCAGCACGTCCGCGGCCCCGTCGGCCCCGAGGTCGAAGGTACCGTTGCCGGCGCCGCCCTCGATGCGGTCGGTACCTGCACCGCCGTAGATCGTGTCGTTGCCCGCGCCGCCAAGAATGCTGTCGTTGCCATCGCCGCCCGTCAGGGTGTCCGCGCCGCTGCCGCCGATGATGCGGTCGTTGCCGGCCCCGGCATCGACCCGCACACCGCCGGTCGCCGCTGTCGCGTTCACCGTATCGGCATACGCCGTGGTGACGACCTGCTCTATTTGCGAGAAGGCGACGGTGGCAGGCGTGCTACCAAAGGCGACATTTCCCGCTTCGGTTGCCGTGTATGTGACGGTCACGCCTGAAGAGGAGCCAAGATTGTAAAGGCCGAGCGTGTCGACGTCGCCGTTGCCGGCATCCTCCCCTCCGACGACGGTATTCGCGTCGTGGGTGTCGGCGATCTGGAACAGGTCGTTGCCCGTATCGCCCTGGAGCGTGTCGCTGCCGGTGCCGCTGGTCAGGACATCGTTGCCCGCGCCGCCGAACAGCGTGTCGGCCCCCGCGCCACCGTTCAGCGTGTCGTCGCCGTCGCCGCCGTACAGGACATCGTTCCCGGCCTCGGTCGCATCGCCGCCGAGGGTGTCGTTGCCGGCCCCGCCAGAGAGGGTGTTGTTCCCGGCCCCGCCCGACAGGCTGTCGTTGCCAGCGTCCCCGTTCAGGGTGTCGCTGCCGTCGCCGCCGAACAAGGTATCGTTGCCGTTGCCGCCCCAAAGGGTGTCGGTCCCCAGCCCGCCGAACAAAGTGTCGTTGCCGTCGCTGCCGGCCAGGGTATCGTTGCCGTCGTCGCCGTGCAGCGTGTCGTCGTCATTCTCTCCGTTGACGTAATCATTGCCGGTGCCGCCGTAGGCCAGGTCGTTGCCGCCACCGGTATAGATGATGTCGTCGCCGGCACCGCCGTAGAAGGTGTCGGCGCTCGTGCCATTGAAGGCCCCCGGTTCATCGTCGATAGTGTCGTTGCCGTCGCCGCCGTCGATGTTGTCGTCGCCCGGCGTCGGCACGATGGTCGTGAACCGCACGTCGCTGATGAAGGCCCCGTGGTTGGTCGTGCGGCCATTGGCGTTGATGAACTGGATCTCGATCGACGTGACGGGGCCGGGGATCGACACGAAGGCCGCGCCGCTGGCCTGGTCCGGTTCGTTGTTGGAATTGGCCGCCGTGATCGTGTTCGTGCCGGTGCCAGCACCGGTGTTCGACAGGGTGTCGTCGCCGTAGGCGGTGATCGTCACCGGCACCACCGTCCCGTCGGGACCGTAGGCATAGATGATGAACTGGTCCTGAAAATTGTTGCCGCCCGTCGTCACCATGTCGATGTCGGTCAGATAGAAGCCGACATTGCTGACGGCATCCGACACGCCGCTGGACGGATCGGCGGCAAAGTCGATCACCGTCGTGGTCGTGGCGCCGACGGTGCCCAGAATCTGCATTGACGACGTCGTGCTGAACGCGGCATTGCCGTTATTGTAGATCGCCGTGTTGCTGGTCAGCGTCGATGTCGTGCTGCCGTCGTCGCGGAACGACACGCTGACGTTGATGGTGCCGGTATCCTGGGTAAAGCCGTTGCGCACGTCGCTGCCGCTGGCGGCCTGGTTGATCCAGCTCATCGTTTCGGTGGTGACGGCCGCGGGGGCGGTGTCGTCACCGTGGATCACGTCGTCGCCACCGGACCCCAGGATGCTGTCGTTGCCCGCCTCGCCGAAGATGGTGTCGTTACCGGCTCCGCCGTCGATGGTGTCGGCGCTGTCACCGCCCTGGATCGTGTCGGCACCGCCTCCGGCATCGATGCTGTCGCGGCCCGCGCCGCCATGGATCACGTCAGCACCGCCGCCGGCGGTGATCGTGTCGGCACCCGTGCCGCCAAATGCGGTATTGTTGCCGTCGCCCAGCGCAATGATATCGTCGCCCGCGCCGCCGTCCACGCGGTCATCGTTGTTGCCGCCGTCGATGGTGTCGTTGCCGTCCCCGCCGATCAGGCTGTCATTGCCGCCGCCGCCGTTCAACCGGTCAGCGCCCGTGCCACCGTCGACACGGTCGTCGCCTGCGCCGGCGATGACCGTGTCGTTGCCGTCGCCGCCAAAGACCGTGTCATCGCCGCGCCCGGCGTTGATCGTGTCGCTGCCGGTGCCGGTCGTGCCGACGCCGGTGCCGCCGTAGATATAATCGGACCCGTCGGTGCCGGCCAAGGCCGCGTCATTGCCGGTCGTGCCGTAGTAGATGCCGACATCCGGCCCCGATTGCACCGTCAGGCTGTTGAGCGATCCGGGGAATGCGGTGTCGGGAACGAAATAGACGCTGCCGTTCGACGCCAGATAGTAGGTCCCGGTCACTGTGCCGTTCTGACGAAAGGGCCAGTTTCCCGCATTGTAGCTCATCGTGCCGCTGCCGAGGGTCTGTTCCGTCGTGAAGGTGGTCAGACCGGTCGCGGTCGTGTCGCCGCCGTTCAGGCGACCGGCCCCTCCCAGATTGACAAGATAGCCGTTCGGCATGGCAGCACCCTTCCTGCGACGGGACCCAAGCATGGCCACGTCCTTGTGTTTAGGGATAGGAAACAGTGGCGGCGGCAGTTGGCCGTTGGGCAGGCTTAAACAAGACGGTCATGGTCATTTCAGGGCGGTCGCCGCGGATCGTGGCAAATTGGGGGCCAAACTGGACATTCTGCCGCAAAATTGCTGCAAATGCGGTTGAACTGGATCAGGCCGCGGCGACCGGACTGTTCCGGCAACGGCCGCGGCGGGCGTTCGTTTTTGCCATGACGTGAACCAACCGTTCACTCCGGTCTGCGATGACGGAACCAACTGCCCTTGAAGCCCCCGGCAGGGGTGCATAGACTTGGGCCTGACACGCAGGGACGCTGACCCACAGACGTCCGGAACCAGAGGCATTTTCCATGCATGACCCCGTAGCCACCTACATGAACCTCGTGCCGATGGTGGTCGAACAGACCGCGCGCGGCGAACGCGCCTACGACATCTTCAGCCGCCTGCTGAAGGAACGGATCATCTTCGTCAACGGGCCGATTCACGACGGCATGAGCCAGCTTGTCGTGGCGCAGTTGCTGCACCTTGAATCGGAGAACCCGAAGAAGGAAATCAGCATGTATATCAACTCTCCCGGCGGGTCCGTGGTCGCAGGGATGAGCATCTATGACACGATGCAATACATCCGCCCGAAGGTGTCGACGCTGATCTGCGGCCTGGCTGCATCCATGGGATCGGTCATCGCCATCGGCGGGGAAAAGGGGATGCGCTATGCGCTGCCCAATGCCGAAATCCTCGTTCACCAGCCATCCGGCGGCGCGCAGGGCACAGCAGAGGATATCCTGATCCGCGCCCGCAACATCGAGGCGACGCGCGAACGGATGTACAAGCTGTACGTCAAGCATTCCGGCCAGTCGCTGGCCAAGGTGCAGAAGGCCCTGGACCGTGACAAATGGATGACCCCGGAAGAAGCCCTCGAATGGGGTCACATCGACGAAATCGTGACGAACCGCGACAAGGGTGAGGACGAATAACCGCGTCCTGACCATCACAGCCACCTGATCGCATGGTATTCTGCGCGATTTGGCGTTGTGGCCCCTCCGGCGCTGTCCTAGTCTTGACGACGAAGGACAGCGCGATACCAAACGGCCCTTGGCCAAAGGACACGACATGGCAACCACCACCGGCAGCGACAGCAAGAACACGCTTTACTGCAGTTTCTGCGGCAAAAGCCAGCATGAGGTGCGCAAGCTGATCGCGGGACCGACCGTGTTCATCTGCGACGAATGTGTCGAATTGTGCATGGACATCATCCGCGAGGAGACGAAGTCCGCGTCCCTGAAATCCGGCGACGGCGTGCCGACGCCCCGTGACATCTGCAAGGTGCTGGACGATTACGTCATCGGCCAGATGCACGCGAAGCGCGTGTTGTCCGTCGCGGTCCACAACCACTACAAGCGGTTGAATCACAGCGACAAATCCGACATCGAACTGGCGAAATCCAACATCATGCTGATCGGCCCGACGGGCTGCGGCAAGACGCTGCTGGCGCAGACGCTGGCGCGGATTCTGGACGTGCCGTTCACGATGGCCGACGCGACCACACTGACTGAAGCCGGTTATGTGGGCGAAGATGTCGAGAACATCATCCTCAAGCTGTTGCAGGCGTCCGAATACAACGTCGAACGCGCGCAGCGCGGCATTGTCTATATCGACGAAGTCGACAAGATTACCCGCAAGTCCGATAACCCGTCTATCACCCGCGACGTAAGCGGCGAGGGCGTGCAGCAGGCCCTGCTGAAGATCATGGAAGGCACCATCGCCTCCGTGCCGCCGCAGGGCGGGCGCAAACATCCGCAGCAGGAATTCCTGCAAGTGGACACGACCAACATCCTGTTCATCTGCGGCGGTGCATTTGCCGGTCTCGACAAGATCATCGCGCAGCGCGGCAAGGGGTCCGGCATGGGCTTTGGTGCCAATGTGAAGGGCCCGGATGAGCGCGGCGTGGGCGAGATCTTTACCGAGCTGGAACCGGAAGACCTGTTGAAATTCGGCCTGATCCCGGAATTCGTCGGCCGCCTGCCGGTCATTGCAACCCTGACCGATCTGGACGAGGACGCGTTGATCACCATCCTGACCGCGCCCAAGAACGCGCTGGTCAAGCAGTATCAGCGCCTCTTCGAGATCGAGAACACGAAGCTGACCTTCACCGAGGATGCGCTGAAGGCCATCGCCAAGCGCGCTATCGAACGCAAGACCGGTGCCCGTGGCCTGCGGTCCATCATGGAAGACATCCTGCTGGACACGATGTTCGAACTGCCGGGGCTGGACACGGTGACGGAAGTCGTCGTGAACGAAGAGGCCGTCGGCCCCGACGCCAGCCCGCTGATGATCCACGACGACAAGAAGAAAAAGGAAAAGGAATCCGCCAGCGCGTAAGCGATGCTCTGGTTTCTGAAACAACTTCTGAAAAGGGTCGTTGTGATTTAGCGACCCTTTTTGCTGTCTGATAATGATTGCGACCCTTCGCGTCCTTGCATCATCCATGGCTTTGCGGAACCACGATACCGTTTGCACCTGTGCCCCCGCGCCACTCGCGGCTTCTTGCATCAGATACGGAGACTGACCCATGACCGTCACCCACATCTCGACCGGTTCGCCCTTCGAAGAGAAGATCGGCTATTCTCGCGCGGTCGTGACCGACGGTTGGGTCTTTGTCGCAGGCACCACGGGCTACGATTATGCCAGCATGACCATGCCCGCCGACGTGACGGATCAGTGCCGCAATGCGCTGGACACCATCGCGGATGCGCTGAACAAGGCGGGCAGCGGCCTCGATCACGTGGTGCGTGTCAACTACATCCTGCCCGACGGGGCGGATTGGGAACCCTGCTGGCCCATCGTGGCCAAGGCATTCGCCCGCGCGCGACCTGCCGCCACGATGATCCGCGCAGGGCTTCAGACGCCCGAGATGAAGATCGAGATCGAGGTGACCGCCCGTTTGGCCTGAGCCGCCGCCTCTGGACCTTTGCGCCCGTTTCGGGCATGACGACAGCAATCAACCGGAGACGATCATGGGCTTTGCACGCAACCTCGCACGCGTTTTCACCTGGTGGGACGGGCAGACCTTCGCCACCCAGTTCTGGACGTGGCGCAAGGGACAACGTGTGGGCGAAGATGCGGGCGGCAACATCTTTTACCGCAACGCGGACGACAGCCGCCGCTGGGTGATCTTCAACGGCGAGGCCGAGGCGTCGAAGGTCGCCCCAGAGTGGCACGGCTGGCTGCACCGGACCTGGGACGAGCCGCCCACCGAACGCCCGTTGGTTCACCAGCCCTGGGAACAACCGCACATCGCCAACCTGACGGGCACGCCTGCGGCCTACGCGCCCAAAGGATCGATCCGCAGCGCGGCCCCCGCCGACCGGTCCGATTACGAGGCATGGACCCCCGAATGATCCGAGCCGTCGCCCTGTGCCTGGCACTTCTGCCTGGCGTGGCCGCGGCGCAGGAAGCCGTGTCGCGGCCAGGCGGCGACCTGCGCGTGCTGGACAAGGTGACGGGCGCCTTGACCGACCTGCCGATCCGTATCGGCCTGCCGCAATCCATCGGTGCCTTGACGATCACGATGAACGATTGCCGCGTACCTGTCGACAATCCTGACGGCGACGCCTTTGCCGAACTGCTGGTGACCTACCGCGACGACCCGGCTCCGGTGTTCAGCGGCTGGATGATCGCCTCGGCACCCGCGCTGAACGCGATGGACCACCCGCGCTATGACGTCTGGGTGATGGACTGCACAAGCTGAGCCATGTCGATCGGCCCGGCCGCGCCGAAATGCGCCGGTGCCGACAAGGCCATCGCCAACCGCGCCTCGTACGTCGCGCGCGGAATTTCGACAGCACCGAGTGACGCAAGATGCGGCGTGATGAACTGCGTGTCGAACAGGCGAAAGCCCTGCCGCCGCAGCCGGTCCACCGCGCAGACCAGCGCGACCTTCGACGCATCGGTGACGGTGGAAAACATGCTTTCGCCAAAGAAGGCGGCCCCGATGGTCACGCCATAGACGCCACCGACGAGCGTGTCGTCCTGCCAGACCTCGATCGAGTGGGCGTCGCCCTGGGCATGCAGCGCGAGGTAGACGGCAAGGATCTCGGCGTTGATCCAGGTCTCCTCCCGCGCAGCGCATCCCTTGACGACACCCGCGAAGTCGCGGTCGGCAGTCGCGGTCAGGTGGCCGCGCCGCAAGGTCTTGCGCAGCGACCGTGACACGTGAAAGCCCGTCAGCGGGATGACACCGCGATAGCGCGGCTGGACCCAAAACACCTCTGCCGCGTCCCGGGTTTCGGCCATCGGAAAGATGCCCTGCCGGTAGGCGTGCAACAGCAGGTCCGGCGACAGCAACCCCGTCACCACATCAGCCGAGGTGGGTTTCGAGCCAATGTTCCAGCCAATGGATATTGTAGTTGCCAGACTGCACGTCGGGTTCGGCCAGCAGCGCGTGGAACAGCGGGATCGTGGTGTCGACGCCGTCGACGATCAACTCGCCCAATGCGCGGGCAAGCCGGGCCAGCGCCTCTGGCCGGTCGCGGCCATGCACGATCAGTTTACCGATCAGGCTGTCGTAGTAGGGCGGGATACGGTAGCCGTCATAAAGTGCGCTATCCATCCGCACGCCAAGCCCACCCGGTGCGTGATACTGGGTGATCGTGCCGGGGCAGGGGCTGAAATTGGGTAGCTTCTCGGCGTTGATCCGAACTTCGATGGAGTGGCCGTTGATCTTCAGATCATCCTGCGTGAACGACATCGGCAGCCCGGCAGCGACGCGGATCTGTTCGCGCACAAGGTCCACGCCAAAGATGTTTTCGGTCACCGGATGTTCGACCTGAAGCCGGGTGTTCATCTCGATGAAGTAGAATTCATCGTTCTCGAACAGGAATTCGATGGTGCCGGCCCCGATGTAGTTGATCGCGGCCACGGCGTCCGAACAGACCTTGCCGATGCGCGCGCGCAGCTCGGGCGTGATCGCGGGGCCTGGAGCTTCTTCCAGCACCTTCTGGTGGCGGCGTTGCAAGGAGCAGTCGCGTTCGCCCAGATGGACCGCGTTGCCCTTTCCGTCGCCGAAGACCTGAATTTCGATGTGGCGGGGCGTGGTCAGGTATTTCTCGATATAGACTTCGTCGTTGCCGAAGGCGGCTTTCGCCTCGGCCCGCGCGGAATGAAACGCCTTTTCCATGTCAGCAGCGGTCAGCGCCACCTTCATGCCGCGCCCGCCGCCGCCCGCCGTCGCCTTAATGATGACCGGATAGCCGACCTCTTCACCCACTCGCTGGGCATCCTTCAAGGTGGGCACGCCGCCGTCTGATCCCGGCACGCAGGGCACGCCGAGCTTCTTCATCGTGTCCTTGGCGGTGATCTTGTCGCCCATGATCCGGATATGCGCGGCGGTCGGGCCGATGAAGGTCAGGGAATGATCCTCTACCACCTGCACGAAGGCCGCGTTTTCCGACAAAAAGCCATAGCCGGGGTGAATCGCCTGCGCGCCCGTGATCTCGCATGCCGCGATGATGGACGGAAAGTTCAGATAGGACTGCGCCGAGGCGGGCGGGCCGATGCAGACCGCCTCGTCCGCCATGCGCACATGCATGGCGTCGGCGTCGGCGGTGGAGTGGACGGCGACGGACTTGATGCCCATCTCGCGGGCGGCGCGCACGACACGCAGGGCAATTTCACCCCGGTTCGCGATCAGGATCTTGTCGAACATGGCGTGGCCTCTATTCGATGATCATCAGGGGCGCGCCGAATTCCACCGGTCCGCCATCCTCGACCAGGATGCGCTTCACGGTGCCGGCACGGGGTGCCGGGATGTGGTTCATGGTTTTCATCGCCTCGATGATCAGCAGGGTATCGCCTTCCTTTACCGTGGTGCCGGTCGTCACGAATGCGGCGGCACCGGGTTCGGCGGCCATGTAGACCGTGCCGACCATGGGCGAGGTCACGGCACCGGGATGGGCCGCCGGATCGCTGGCGGTCGCCGGGGCGGGTGCGGACATCTGGGCGCTGGCGGAGGGGGCAGCGGGGGCGGCGACCATCGCCTGCTGCGGCTGGGGTGCCATCTGGACATGACGGCTGACGCGCACGTTCAGGCTGTCGTTTTCCGCATAGTCGCGTTTCACCTGCAGTTCGGTCAGATCGTTCGCGCGCAGCAGTTCCGCCAGCGCCTGGATGAAGCTGACATCGCTGTCCTGAGAGGTCTTGTTGCCCATATGTGTCCCGGCCATTGCTCTTGTTTCCACGAGACGCGGGAGCGATGGCTGCCGCGCGATTGGCGAACTTATAGGGCAAGCCACCCAAGGTGGAAAGCGGTAGCGGGCGATTTGGGATCAGGCCGCGTCGGGCTGTCCGGCAGGCGCATCGGGCATCGGGCGGTCGTTCGTATCCTGACCAGATGCTGTATCCGTCGGGGTCGCGGCATCGGGGGTGACGCCTGATGCGTCGTCTTCGGGCTCTTCCACGCCCGCTTCGGCTCCTGCCAGATCGGCTTGCGGCCCGTGGGGCAGCATGACGACACCATAGGGTTTCAACACCCGTTCGATGCTGGCGACCGGACTGAAGGTCGTGGCAAGTTGCCACTCGGCAATGGCTCCTTTCTGGGCGATGCTGGCCGGCATCGGCATGGGAGTTTCCGGGCGCGGGTCACGGACAAGGGCCGCGGTGTCGGCCGTCGGTCGCATATCGACCTGAACCAGCGGGGCGGGTGCTGGCTGGGCCGCCGTGACCGGAAAAATCAGAGTGTCCATTGCAAAGCTCCTTCCGGAAGATTGCGGTTTAGCTGCAGCCCACTGTGGCACGATCCGGTTACCCGGACGTAAAGACGGCCACATCCGTCCGAAAAATCGCAAACGATAGTTAACGGCCAACCTCAGATCGCGAGGTATTCGGCCCGCAACTGCTCATTTTCCAGCACATCCTGCGCCGAGCCGTCGAAGACGACCGATCCGGTATCCAGAATCACCGCGCGGTCGGCCAGTTTCAACGCCGCGACAGCGTTCTGTTCGACGATGATCGTCGTGATTCCCTGATCGCGGATGATCTTCAGCGTCTTCGCTATCTCTTGGACGATGACGGGCGCCAGCCCTTCGTAGGGTTCATCCAGCAGCAGGACCTTGATGTCGCGGGCCAGTGCGCGGGCGATGGCCAGCATCTGCTGCTCACCGCCCGACAGGGTCACGCCCTCCTGCTTGCGTCGCTCTTTCAGGCGCGGGAACAGTTCGTAGATCCGTTCCAGCGACCAACCGATTGGCGGTGCGATCTGGGCCAGTTGCAGGTTCTCCTCGACCGTCAGGCCCGCGATGATGCAGCGGTCTTCCGGCACGAGTGCGATGCCGGCGGCGGCGGCCTGATGGCTTTTCATCAGGTGCAGAGGCTGATGGTCCAGCCAGATTTCACCGTGCTTCAGCTGGGGATTGCCAAGCCGCGCGATGGTGCGCAGGGTCGAGGTCTTGCCCGCCCCGTTGCGGCCCAGCAAGGCCAGAATCTCGCCTTCGTGGATGTCGAAGCTGACATTCTGGACGATATAACTTTCGCCGTAATAGGCCTCGATCTCCCAGACGCTCATGAAGGGGCGGTCGACCGCGGCTGAATTCTTCTTCTTGTCGAATGGGGCGTTCATGTCCTGTCCTCTGCTGGCCAAATTTCCGCGACGGATCGGCTAGACCTGCGTTTCGCCAAGATAGGCTTCGCGCACCTTGGGGTCCGTCTTGATCTGGTCGGGGCTGCCTTCGACCAGCGGCGTGCCCTGCGCCATGACCGTGATCCGGTCGGCCAGGCTGAACACGACCTGCATGTCGTGCTCGATGATCGCCATCGTGATGCCCCGCTTCACGCGGATGTCCTTCAGCAATGCGATGGTGTTCTCCGTGTCCGCCCGCGCCATCCCGGCAGTCGGTTCATCCAGCAGCATCAGACGCGGTTCCTGCACGAGGCACATCGCCATTTCCAGCCGCCGCTTGTCGCCGCGCGACAGGCTGGAGGCCGTGACATGCGCCTTGGACAGCATGTTGACCTCGTCCAGCATGGTCTCGGCCTGACGGCCAATCTCGCGTTCGTGCCGGACCGGTTCCAGTGCGTGCATCCGAAAGGCACCGTCGCGCTTGGCAAAGCAGGGGATCAGCACGTTTTCCAGCACCGTCAAATCGGCAAAGATCTCGGGTGTCTGGAACACGCGGCTGATGCCCATCTGCGCGATTTCGTGGGGTTTGCGCCCCAACACGGACTGGCCGTCGAACATGACGGAGCCGCTATCGGGGATCAGCTTGCCGACCAGAACGTTCAGCAGGGTGGATTTGCCGGCCCCGTTCGGGCCGATTATGGCGTGGACGGTGTTTACCTGGATCGACAGGTTCACGTCACCCAGCGCCTGCAACCCGCCGAAGCGCTTGTTGATGCCTTTGATTTCGAGGATGCCCATTTAGTGTCTCCCTATTCCGCAGGCTTGTGGCGGGCGGCGTCGCGATCGGCCGCCGTGGTGGTGGTCGACTTGCGGCTGAACATTGCGGCCAGCCGCTGACCGCCCTGCACCAGACCACCGGGCAGGAAGATGACGACGACCATGAACAACAGGCCCAGCGTCAAGTGCCAGCCTTCGCCGACGAAGGGGTGGACGAGCCAGATCAGCCCGTTCTCGAGTCCCTCGGGCAGGGCACCGAACCACTGGTGCAGCACGTTCTCGTTGATCTTGGAGACGATGTTTTCCAGGTATTTGATGACGCCGGACCCAAGGATCGGTCCGATCAGCGTGCCGACGCCGCCCAGAATCGCCATGACGACGATCTCTCCACTGGCGGTCCAGTACATCCGCTCTGCCCCGGTCAGCGGGTCCATCGCGGCCAGCAGGCCACCGGCCAGACCCGCATACATGCCCGATATGATGAAGGCCATCAGCATGTAGGGCTTGGGGTTGAGGCCGGTATAGCTCATGCGGGTCTGGTTCGACTTGATCGCCCGCAGCATCATCCCGAAAGGCGACCGGAAGATGCGGATCGACAGATAGAACCCGAGGATCAGCATCAAGGCGCAGAGGTAATAGCCGACCTCGAACGTGAACTGCCAGCCCCCCAGTTGCCAGGTGGTCGATTGCGCCATCGGCAGACCGAACAGATGCGGAGCCGTCGGGCTGCCCGCGGCGGCAAGGTACTGCGGATCGCTGTTATAGACCTGCAAGCCGGTTTCGCCATTCGTCACGATGATGCCAAGAAAGCGGCCCAGCAGGTCCGAATAGGCGATGGAATACATCATCTGCGCAAAGGCGAGCGTGAGGATCGAGAAGTAGATGCCGGACCGCCGCAGGCTGACGTATCCGATCAGCACCGAGAACAGGCCTGCCACGGCGACGCTGAGCAGGATCGACGGCACGATGTTGTAGGACAGCAGCTTGAACATCCAGACGGCGGCGTAGGACCCCAGTCCGAGGAACGCCGCGTGTCCGAAGGACAGATAACCCGTCAGCCCGAAGAGGATGTTGAACCCGATCACGAGGATGCCGAAGATCGCAAAGCGTTGCATCAGGGCGGGATACCCCGCGTTGAACGACTGCCCCAGCGACGAGTTGACGGGGAAAGGGTTCAGCAGGATCGGTGCCAGCAGCGTCAGCGCGACGACGATCAGCAGCAGCACGAAGTCCTTTTGAGTGAGACCCAGCATGGATTAGTCCTCCATCACGCCGGCGCGGCCCATCAGGCCCCGCGGACGTGTCAGCAGAATGATGATGGCGACCAGGTAGATGATGATCTGGTCGATGCCCGGCAGCACGGCCTTGACCTCGTTCATGGATGCGAAGCCCTGCAGGATACCCAGCAGAAAGCCGGCAATCACGGCACCCGGCAACGACCCCATGCCGCCGACGACGACCACGACAAAGGACAGCACCAGGAAATCCATGCCCATGTTGTAGTTGGGCGACAGGATCGGGGCATACATGGCCCCCGCAAGTCCCGCGACGGCGGCGGCAAGACCGAACATCAGGGTAAAGCGCTTGTCGATGTCGATTCCCAGCATGCCGACGGTTTCGCGGTCGGCCATGCCGGCCCGCACCACCATCCCGAAGGTCGTGAATTGCAGAAAGGAAAAGACGGCGGCGATGATGATGACCGAGAATACGAAATAGACCAGCCGCCAGATCGGATAGACGACCGCATTGGCCTGAAACCCGAGGTAGGTGCCAAGGTCGATCGACCCCGAGAACATCGGCGGCGCCGGCGACTGGATCGGATTGGCACCGTAGACCGTGCGGATGATCTCGCCCAGAACGATGGCAAGACCGAACGTCACGAGGATCTGGTCTGCGTGCGGACGCTTGTAGAAATGCTTGATCAGGCCCCGCTCCATCGCCCAGCCGACGAACAGCATGACGGGAATGACCAGAAGGATCGACAGAGGCACCGACCAGGCGATCAGCGCCTGAGCCCCGTCTGCCCCGAAGACCGAAGCGAGGTATGGCATCTGAGTCTCGAGCGGATTGCCGAGAAAGTCGGTCTGCGTGGGATCGATGACCGTATGGCTCAGCGTCAGCAGGCGCTGCATCGTGACGGCGCAGAAGGCCCCGATCATGAACAGCGCCCCGTGGGCGAAGTTCACCACACCCAGCGTGCCGAAGATCAGCGTCAGGCCCAGCGCGATCAGCGCATAGGCCGACCCCTTGTCCAGACCGTTGAGAATTTGCAGTAAGATAGCGTCCATCGGTCCGCTCCTGTAGGGGGCTCGGGCTGGTTCAAGCGCAGTTTGGAAACGGCGTCGCACATCGCGTGTGCCGGGGATGGGGCAGGCGGCGTGCGCCTGCCCCGATGGCGATCAGGCGCCCGGGTTGCATTCACCCAGCGCGCCGCCGGCGAACATCGGGTGATCTTCCGGATATTCGACCTGCGCGCGCGGTGTGGTCTCGACGATCTTCAGCGTGTCGTAGCCCACCATGTTGGCGTTGCCGGATGTGCTGGCCTGACCCTGCATGACAAGCACGTCCTTGAAGCACTGGTGATCCGCCGCACGATACAGCGTCGGGCCGTTGCCCATGCCGTCGAATTCGAAGTCCGACAATGCCTCGGCCACGGCGCAGGGGTTGAACGACCCGGCGCGTGTCACGGCATCCGCATAAAGCAGCGTCTGCACATAGCAGGTGTGTGCGGCGTTCGACGGCGGGAAGCCGTACTTTTCGCCGAACGACTTCACGAAGGCCTTGGTGCCTTCGTCTTCCAGTTGCCAGTTCCAGTTCATCGAGCCGTAGACGCCTTCGATGTTGGAGCCGGCACCCTTGGCCATCAGTTCCGAATAGAGCGGGACGATGATTTCGAAGTCCTTGCCGTTGACCTGCTTGCCCTTCAGGCCGAACTGCACGGCCTGGGTCAGAGAGTTGACCATGTCCCCGCCGTAGTGGTTCAGAACGAGGATATCGGCACCCGAGTTCAGGACCGGCGCGATGTAGGACGAGAAGTCGCCGGCACCCACGGGGGTCAGCACGTTCTGGGTGGTGCCCCAGCCCATCGCCTCGGTCGCGGCCGCCATCGATTCCTGCTGGGTCCAGCCCCAGGTGTAGTCGGCGGTCAGGTGATAGGCCTGACGGTCGGTGCCATAGGCCTTTTCCAGCACGGGGGCCAAGGCCGCGGCGGACATGTAGGCGTTGAAGAAGTGGCGGAAGCCATTCGCCTTGCGGTCCTTGCCGGTGGTGTCGTTGGAGTGGGTCAGACCCGCCATGAAGATCACACCGGCTTCCTGACACAGGCCCTGCACGGCCACGGCCACGCCCGAGGACGAGCCGCCGTTGATCATGATGCAGCCGTCCTTCTGGATCATCGACTGCGCGACTGCGCGGGCGACGTCGGACTTGGTCTGCGTGTCGCCGGTGACGAAGTTGACCTTCTTGCCCAGGATGCCTGTGCCGTCGAGGTTCTTCTGGCTGAAGGTGGCAAGCATGCCGCCGTCGCCTTCGCCATTCAGGTGCTGGACAGCAAGTTCCTGCGCACGCAGCTGGTCCAGGCCTTCTTCGGCGTAGGGGCCGGTCTGCGGCACGTTGAAGCCGAAGGTGACGGTGTCGCCGGTCGGCGCGTTGGTGAACCCGGAGTCCTGGGCTCGCAGATAGGTCGGCAACATCAACCCGGCACCGGCAACGGCCCCGGTCTTCAGCACGCCACGGCGTGAGACGTTCGATTTGAACATGGTAGTCCTCCCTCTTGTTCATTGGCCTGCGGACCCTCCCGTCCCCCGGCCTGCACTTGACAGCGCTGGCAGAACAATGCGGCTTTGCCTGGCCATCCGACAACAGCACTTTCAAAAACCCCGACGAATTTGTAAAGTAATCCACAATCTGGGTTTATGTTGTGTAAACTGGTTTGCGCGCGGATGCAGCATCACGGGGTAGGGGGAACGGCGATGGATCGGACGGGATCGCGGATCAGGGCGCGGCGGCTGGACGCGAAGATGGCGCAGCGCGACCTTGCGTTGCAGGTCGAAATCTCGCCCAGCTATCTGAACCTGATCGAACATGACCGCCGCCGGATCGGTGGCAAGCTGCTGGCCCGGATCGCCGACGCGCTCGGGCTGGAACCGGCACTGCTGTCGGACGGGGCCGACGCGGATCTTGTGGGGCGGATTCGCTCTGCCGCTGCATCGCTTGA
Organism: Loktanella sp. DJP18; assembly: GCF_049310965.1. Taxonomy (NCBI): domain Bacteria; kingdom Pseudomonadati; phylum Pseudomonadota; class Alphaproteobacteria; order Rhodobacterales; family Roseobacteraceae; genus Loktanella; species Loktanella sp. DJP18. The sequence continues at coordinate 20,201 of NZ_JBMERN010000040.1, forward strand.
CGATATCGCGGTCGAGGCCGCGCAGGCCGGCGATCTGGCCGCACGCTATCCCGGCTGGACGCGGCTGATTGCGGCCCAGGCGGATCGCATCGCCACGCTGGACCAGCGCCTTCACCTGCTGTCCGACCGCCTGACCCACGATCCCGCGCTGTCGGAGGCGCTGCACGGCGTGATCTCGGCCGTGACCTCGATCCAGTCGACGGCGGCGATCCTGACCGGCGAAACACCGGTCGACGCGGACTGGCAGGCACGGTTCCACCGCAACATGTTCGACGATGCAGCACGGCTGGCCGAAACCTCCGGTGCCCTGATCGCCTATTTCGACACGCCCGCCGACGGGTCCGCCGCGACCCCTTCGGCGGGCGAGGCGTTGGAGCAGGTGCTGTCGCTGACCGGGTATCACCGCGCTGCGCAAGAGCCGGGGGCCGGTGCGGCGACAGCGCCGCCGGACCCGCCGCTGCCGCCCGCCGTGCGCACATTGCGCGACGCCTACGACCGACGCTACGCCGAGGACGCCGCGGCGCTGCCGCTGGATGTGCTGCAACCGGTGCTCGTGGCCGAAGGCTACGATCCGCTGCGCGTCTCTGCCCGACTGGGGCGACCTCTGGCGCAGGTGATCCGGCGGTTGGCCGGTCTGCCGCCTGCGGCCAAGGCCCCGCCGCTGGGGCTGATGATCTGCGATGCGGCCGGTGTCCTGCGCCTGCTGAAGCCGGTGCCGGGTCTGGTGCTGGCGCGCGGCGCACTCTGCCCGCTGTGGCCGATCTTTGCGGCACTGGGGCAGCCGGGACGGGCGGTGGCGGCACAGGCGGCCTTGCCGGACGCCCTTGGCACGCGGCTGGACTGCCACGCCATCGCCGAGATCACGCCCCATCCCGCCGGCCCCCACATGCCGCCCTTGATCGAGGCGGTGATGCTCATGCGGCCCGGCGTGGCCCCGGGACCCCTGCCGCCGGTGCCCGTGGGTGCGGGTTGCAGTCTCTGTCCCCGCGCCGCCTGTCCCGCACGGCGCGAACCGACCGTCGTCTGGATCGCCCAAGGGCTTTGACACCTGACCCCGCAGTCGCGATAGTCGCGCAAGGTCGCACCCTTGGGAGGGGGTGCCGCTGCATACGACAGGGGGAGGGAGCGCACCGATGGCAAGACGTGTCCTGCTGATCGAGGATGAGCCGAACATCATCGAAGCCATCAGCTTCATTCTGTCGCGGGCCGGGTTCACCGTGCACACGCACGAGGACGGCACGACCGCGATGGCCAAGGTCCGCGCCCAGCGTCCCGACATGATCATCCTCGACGTGATGCTGCCCGGACGGTCCGGCTTCGACATCCTGCGCGACCTTAGGTCAGAGGCTGCGACGGCGACGCTGCCCGTGCTGATGCTGACGGCGCGGGGGCAGGCCAAGGACCGAGAGATGGCCCATCAGCTGGGGGCCGACGTCTACATGACCAAGCCCTTTTCCAATGCCGAGATCTGCGCCCAGGTCCGCGCGATGATCGGCGACGATGTGCCCCGTGACACTCCCGCCTGATCCTCCGCGCAAGGCGGCGCGTCCGGGGCTGTTTCTGGCGCGCGACAGCTACCGCCAGCGACGCCTGCGCGATGCGGCCCGGATGCTGCCTGTGCTTGGCGCCATCATCTGGCTGATCCCGCTGATGTGGCGGCGCGAGGCGGGCGAGGCCGGCGGCATGGCCGCCGCCGTAGCCTTCGTCTTTGCGGGCTGGTTGCTGCTGATCGTGCTGGCGGGACTGGTCGTGCGCCGCCTGCGCCCCGAGGCGGATGAAACAGGCGATCCGGACGCCGCGCCGTGATGTCGTTCAACGAACTGATCGTCGTGGCCCTGGCCTATGTCGCGTTTCTGTTCGGCGTGGCCTTCATGGCGGAACGCCGTGCGCTGCGGGGGCAAGGCGGCTGGCTGCGGTTGCCGATCGTCTATACCCTGTCGCTGTCGATCTACTGCACCGCCTGGACCTTCTACGGCGCTGTCGGCTACGCCGCCCGGTCGGGGCTGGAGTTCGTGACGATCTACCTTGGCCCGACGCTGGTCATGGTCGGCTGGTGGTGGATCCTGCGCCGTCTCGTGCGGATCGGACGGATGCAGCGGATCACGTCCATCGCGGACCTGATCTCGGCCCGGTTCGGCAAGTCGACGACGCTCGGCGTCATCGTGACGATCATGGCTATCGTCGCAGCAACCCCCTACATCGCCCTGCAACTGCAATCCGTCACCCTGTCGTTCCAGGTCTTCGCCCGTGCCGGCGGGTCCGAGTGGGGGGCCGCCGAGATCAACCGCGCCGCCGTCTGGATTGCCATCGGTCTGGGGTTCTTCACCGTCCTGTTCGGCACCCGCAACCTCGATGCGAACGAGCGTCACCACGGTGTCGTCATCGCCATCGCGGTCGAGGCGGTGGTAAAGCTCGTGGCCCTTCTTGCCGTCGGCATCTTCGTCGTCTGGGGCCTGTCGGACGGGGCCGCTGCGGTGCTGTCGGAAATCGAGGCGTCGCCCATCGCGGACTGGACGCAATCCGGCAGCCGCTGGGCCGCGCTGATCTTCCTCTCCGCCGCGGCCTTTCTGTGCCTGCCGCGCATGTTCCAGGTCATGGTGGTCGAAAATGCGGATGAGAGGCACCTGCAGACCGCAAGCTGGGCCTTTCCGCTTTACCTCATGCTGATGAGCCTTTTCGTCATTCCCATCGCCGTGGTCGGTTTGCGGATCATGCCGCCGGGATCGAACCCGGACCTGTTCGTGCTGACCCTGCCGCTCAGCCAGGGCCAGCAGGGGTTGGCGACGCTGTCGTTCCTCGGCGGCTTCTCCTCGGCCACATCGATGGTGATCGTGGCGACCATCGCGCTGGCGACGATGGTGTCGAACCATATCGTGCTGCCGCTGTGGATGCGGTCGGGGGCGGGACCCGGTGCCATGATGTCGGGGGATGTGCGCCGCGTCGTCGTGCTGGCCCGCAGGCTGTCCATCGCGGGCGTGCTGGCGCTGGGGTATCTCTACTTCCGCCTGTCGGGTGGCGGCACGGCGCTGGCGGCCATCGGCCTCGTGTCGTTTTCCGGCGTGGTGCAGGTGCTGCCCGCGATGCTGGGCGGCATCTTCTGGCGGGGTGCGACGCGGACGGGCGCGATCCTTGGCCTGACGTCGGGCTTTGCGGTCTGGGTCTGGTGCCTGTTCCTGCCCAGTTTCGGTGCCGGCGCGGTCATCCCGCTGGACGTGATGGCGGACGGCCCCTTCGGGCTGGGCTGGCTGCGGCCAGAGGCGCTGTTCGGCATCGCGGGCGTCGATCCGGTGCTGCACGGCCTTCTGTGGTCGCTGCTGCTGAACACCGGCCTGTTCTTTGCCGGGTCCGTGCTGTCCTTTCCGACGCCGCTGGAACGCCTGCAAGGCGCGCAGTTCGTCAACGTCTTCGATCATTCCCCCAGCGGTCCCGCTTGGGCGCGGTCCGCCGCCACGGCCGAGGATCTGCTGATCATGTCCCAGCGCATCCTGGGTGCCCCGCAGGCGCAGGCGATCTTTGCCCGCGCCGCAGCCCGTCAGGGCAAGACGGACACGCTGCCCGACGTGACCCCCGCCTTCATCGCCGCACTGGAGAGAGAGCTGTCGGGCTCCGTCGGTGCCGCGACCGCCCATGCGATGATCGTGCAGCTGACCCAGGGGGCCGCCGTCACCGTGGACGATCTGATCGCGCTGGCCGACGAGACGGCGCAGATTCTGGAATACTCCAACCGCCTGCAGGCCAAGTCCGAGGAGCAGGACCGCACCGCCCGCGCCCTGCGCGACGCCAACGCCAAGCTGATGGCGCTGTCGGTGCAGAAGGACGCCTTCCTGTCGCAGATCAGCCACGAGCTGCGCACGCCAATGACCTCGATCCGGTCATTTTCGGACATCCTGCGCGGCGGCGACGTGGCGCCGCAGGACGCCACCCGCATGGCCGGGATCATCAATGCCGAGGCGCTGCGCCTGACCCGGCTGCTGGACGATCTGCTGGACCTGTCCGTGCTGGAAAACGGCCAGGTCACGCTGCATGTCCAGCGCGGGCGGCTCGATGCGCTGCTTGACCGCGCCGAGGCGGCCGCCGGCGTGTCCGGTGGCGGTCTGCGGATCACGCGGTCGCTGCCGGACGATCCGGTCTGGCTGGACACCGACCTTGACCGGTTGTGTCAGGTCTTCATCAATCTGATCGCCAACGCCGCGAAATATTGCGACGCCCCGGCTCCGGCGCTCACCATCACTGCGCACCCGGTCGAGGGGCGACAAATCGTCGATTTCGCCGACAACGGACGCGGCATCGCCGCCCCCGACCGCGCCGTCATCTTCGAGAAATTCTCGCGCCTTGGTGATTCGTCGCGCGCGGGCGGTGCGGGCCTCGGCCTTGCCATCTGCAAGGAAATCATGACGCGCCTTGGCGGTGACGTGTCCTATGTCGCGACCGGCACTGGGGCCTGTTTCCGTGTCTCCCTGCCGCAGACGCCGCTGGTCCCGTCGAAAGACCCTGCCTTGGCTGCCGCGCATTAGGATTGCCGAAACCAATTTGCGCGACATCTGGGGGCGGTCCGCACCGCGACGCGGACGCCAGTAACGAGGGACAGCATGACATTGGGGACGGGCACCGGCGTTCTGCACCGCATGACGCAGCGCCAGCAACCGGATGCGCCGGATGTGCCGCTGACCGCGTCGCGCGCGGTGCGGCTGGCGCTCGCACGCGGTGCGCAGTCCAGCGTCGGGATGAAGGTCACGGTCGGCAGCGTCGGCGAACAGGCCCTCCCGCTCGACCCGCTGTTGACGGAATTCGATGACGACATGCTGCTGCTGGCCCTGACCCGCGACGGCGCGATCTGCGGCCTGCTGGCCTGCGACGCGGGCCTCGTCGCCGCGACGATCGAGGTGATGACCACCGGCCGGATCGGGACAAGCCCGCCCGAGACCCGCCGCGTGACCCGAACCGAATGTACCCTTGTCCAGACCCTGCTGCGCGCCATCCTGGATGAGATGGAGGAGACGACGGCCCGCACCGCCCTGGATGGCTGGACCCGGAACGTGGGTCTTGGCCAGCGGTTCGACACTTGCCGCGCCGCGAGCTTCGCCTTGACGGACCGCACCTATCGGCTGATGCGCCTGTCGCTTGACTGCGGTGCGCCGGAACGTCAGGGCGCGCTGCTGCTGGCCCTACCCTTGCAGCCGTCGGCCATGCCGCAGGCGCAGGTCGTGATCCATGACGCGCCGATCGTGGACTGGCACACCCAATTCCGCGCCGCCGTCATGGCGGCACCGGCGCGGCTGGATGCGGTCCTGCACCGCTTGAAGGTGCCGCTGTCCACGCTGACGTCGCTCGAGGTCGGCCAGTGCCTGCCGTTGCCGGGCTGCACCGTCGGGATGGTGCGGCTGGTGGACTCGGCCGGTCGCACGGTCGCACGGGGGCGTCTGGGACAGATTGCAGGTCAGATCGCCGTGCGCGTGCAGGCAGAAGCCGACGCAATCCCGATGACCGAGATGGACCACACCTCGGACGCGGGGATCGACAGGCGCAGCGGCGTTCGCACACGCGCCGGCGACAAGGCCGCCCCGCAATTCACCATGGGCGAGGTTGACGAGGCCGACTGGTCCGCCGCACCGCAGCCGCTTGCCCTTTAGAACTTGCCGCAGGCATGTGCCCGCAACAGGTAGCGACAGACCGGGCCTGTCGTTTTGCCGCAAAGGGCTCTCCCGGCCTCCGGACCCGTCGGGCAGGCCAGGACCCCTGACACAGGTCCCGTCCTGCCGCAGGTCACCCGCGCGCCGCGCCAGTTCAGGCCAGGCGGTTGCGCAGGCCGTTCAGGTCGTAGCCCGCCTGCGCGCCGGCCGCAATGATCTCGTCCGGGTCCATCTCTCCGGCCTGACCCAGCGCCCAGACGATGGTGGACCGCGTGCCGGACGCGCAATAGGCCAGGGTCTTGCCCGAGGCGGCCGCAGCGTTCTGGATCGCGACCATCTCGGCGTTCAGACCCTGATGCGTGACGGGATTGACGACGAAGGTCAGACCCTCCGCCTCGATCGCGGTGCGCATCGCATCGGCCTGATGGCTGGGCGGCACTTCTGCGTCCGGGCGGTTGCAGATGACTGTGACAAAGCCCGCCGCCTTGATCGCGCCGGCGTCGGCGGGGTCGATCTGGGGGCTGGCCGCAAAGGCGGGGGTGATCGGGCGTATATCCATGACGCAGGCATAGCCCCCCGGGTGTCGTGCGTCCAGCCGCCATGCTTTGGGCAGGGGCATGATCTGCCGGCCGGGCGATCCTGTGGTGGGCACCCGGGGCCACACGCGAGCGACAGCCTTGTCATCATCCTTCCCGCCTCGGTCAGGACGGGTTACGGTGCCTGCCAGATCCCGACCCCTCCGCCGATCGCGACACACCTGCAAGGGCCACGCATGTCACAGACCCCGTCATCCGATCCCGCCGATAGGGCCGCCGCTCTGTTCAAGCGGCTGGCCAACCCGATGCGGCTGTCGCTGATGCTGGCGCTGCGCGACGGGCCGCAGTCGGTCAGCGCCCTGCAAGAGGCGGTGGGTGCCCCGCAGCCCGTCGTGTCCGTGAACCTGTCCCGCATGCGCGGCGATGGACTCGTGACCTGCCAGCGCACCGATGCCGACGCGCGGATCATGGTTTATGCGCTGGCCGACTCGCGCGTGTTGCACCTGATCGACATGGCCGCCGCCCCTTAGGCCAGCAACACGCCCACGACGACCATCATCAGCCCCAGGACCGCCAGCAGGAACGAGGCGAGGTTCACCGGCATCATCTGCGCGACCCTGACCCGCAGGGCCGCGTCGTCCGACCCGCGCGCCTTGGCCCGCAGGACCGCCACGACGGCATAAAGCACGCCGCACAGCCCCACAACGGACAGCAGCGCACCACCCCAGATCACGTAGGTCATCCTGCAGCCCCTCGTTGTTGCGCGGTCCCGCTACCGCGGCAGCGCGCACCTTGCAAGGGGCGGGGGCAGGGGCTAGGAACGGGGCCTGACCGCAGCCGCAGGAGCCTTCACCGATGTCCGACACCGCCACCACAATCCAGACCGAGAATGTCGCCGGCGAGGAACTGCGTCAGTTCATCGAACGGTACGAGCGTCTGGAGGCGGAAAAGAAGGACATCGCCGACGCCCAGAAGGAAGTCATGGCCGAGGCCAAGGGCCGCGGCTACGACGTGAAGGTCATCCGCAAGATCATCGCGATCCGCAAACGCGACAAGGACGATCTGGACGAGGAAGAGGCCGTGATGGAAATGTACATGGCCGCTCTCGGCATGAGCTGAGAGTCCGTAGCAAGGCACGACGCCTAGGGCATGATGAAGGTGACGTCGGTCATCTGCGCGATCCGGGCCACGTCTTCCTCGTAGGCGTCAGACAGGTCGGCGATATCCTCGGCAGTCATCCCGGGCAGGTCGATGGTCTCCTCGACCTCCTCGTTCAGCGCATACTTGTCGAGGAACGCGGCGATCACCCGTCGCTTGTGCGCATCGGTCTTGGGCGGATGGGCCTGCATGTAGGCCAGAAACCGGCTCATGCCTTCGTGCGACATGATCGAGGCCAACAGATCGAAGCCGCCGGTGATCTTCACGTCGTGTTCCAGCCCCGCGATGTCGCGCACGAGGTCCGCCCAGATCATGGGCGTGTCCTCGTTGCACCAGACGGTCAGCGTGGCCTGCGGGGCAGAGGCGCGAATGCGCCTGACCAGGTCCGACCACATCACGTCATGCGGATCGCGTCCCTGCATGAAGGCGGCAAAGCTGTCGGCCTTCGACCGGCGATAGGTGTCCGGCAGAAAGGTCGCCGGATCGCGCACCGCAAGGTAGATGTCGATTTCGTCGTCCGGAAAAAGCTGCAACATGCCGCACAGCTTGAATTCCATCTGACTGTAGAGGATTTCGTTGTCGAAGATCCGGTTCGGGATGCAGATGAAGTTCGTGTTGCTCATCACCAGCCGCTGCGGCGTTTCGGCGTCGAGGATCGCGTCCAGCAGGATCTGACGCGTGTTTGCCGCAGGCGCCGCGCCGTTGAGGTTCTGGATCGTCTCGCGGATCAGGCGTCGATACTTGCCGGGGCCGGGGACCGCCACGCCGTGCTGCGCCAGGACGTCGCCATTCTTCAGGATCGACTTCAGCAGCCGGTCTTCGTCGGTGCAGTTGGCCCCGATATGCAATGCGATTTCCATGACTTGCCCTGCGTCGAATTTCTTGTTCGTGTTGCCCGGCATCATAACCGGAAATCTGGACAGGGGAACCGCTTTCCGCTAGGCGCTCACCTCATGTCAGACCAAAGCACTCAGGTATTGCGACCCCGCCGGCCGCGTGCGACCTTCGACTTCTGGTCGATCGGTGCGGTGCTGATCGCCTGCGTGGTCATGGCCCCATTGATCGCCGTCATCTGGTTTGCGGTCACGCCGACGGACAACATCTGGCCGCACCTGCTGTCGACGACCTTGCCGCGCTACATGGCCAATACCGGACTCCTCATGGTGGGGACAGGTGCGATGACGGCCGTGATCGGGACCGTGACCGCTTGGCTGGTCGTGATGTACCGCTTTCCGGGGCGAGCCTGGCTGCAATGGGCGTTGCTGATGCCGCTGGCCGTGCCGGCCTATGTCGGGGCCTATGCACTTGTCGATTTCCTCGACTATGCCGGCCCGGTCCAGACCGGGCTGCGCGACATCTTCGGCTGGTCCAACTCGCGCGATTACTGGTTCCCTCAGATCCGCACCCGCTGGGCCGCCGTCGCCGTGATCGGGGCAGCGCTCTATCCTTATGTCTACCTCTTGGCCCGGGCCGCGTTTCGCGAACAAAGCGGTGCCGGATACGAGGTCGCCCGCGCCCTCGGGGCCGGACCCGTCGCGCGGTTCCTGCGCGTCGGCGTGCCATTGGCCCGCCCCGCCATCGCCGCCGGCGTGGCCGTCGTGATGATGGAAACGGTGAACGACTTCGGCACCGTCGATTATTTTGCCGTGCAGACGTTGACCACCGGCATCTTCTCGGTCTGGCGCCAAGGCGGCAATCTGGGCGGTGCGGCGCAGATCGCCTGCGTGATCCTGTCGGTCATCGTGGTTCTGGTGGGGTTGGAGAAGGCGTCACGTCGCCGGTCCCGCTTTGCCGTCTCGGCCCGCAACGTGCGGCCCGTGACACCGGCGCGCCTGCAAGGGGCAGGCGCATGGGTTGCGACGCTGGCCTGCCTCTTGCCGGTGCTGGCCGGCTTCGTGCTGCCAGTCGCGGTGCTGACGTCGCACGCGCTCACGGCCGCGCAATGGACAGCACCCGGACTGGCCGAGGCGCTGGTCCGCACGCTTCTGGTATGCGGCGCGGCCGCCCTTCTGGCCGTGCTTGGCGGAGTCTTCATGGTCTACGGCACACGGCTGTCAGGCCGTCGCCTGCCGCAATTGCTGTTGCCGGTGACGGCGCTGGGCTATGCCGCCCCTGGTGCCGTGCTGGCGTTGGGCATCCTGGTGCCGATGGCAGCCTTCGACAACGGATTGGCCGACCTGATCCTGTCGATCACCGGCAACGACCCCGGCTTGATGCTGACCGGCAGCGCAGGTGTTCTGGTCCTCGCCTATGTCGTGCGCTTCTTCGCGATCTCCGAAGGGGCCGCGGACGCCGCGCTGGGCCGCGTGCCGGCCAGCCTGCCGATGGCCGCACGGTCGCTGGGTCGGTCGGCCGGTCAGACGTTGCGCGCCGTCCACCTGCCGCTGATCCGCGCCAGCGTCGGCTCGGCTTTGCTGCTGACCTTCGTGGACGCGGTCAAGGAACTGCCCGCGACCCTGATGCTGTACAACCACGACACCCTGTCCACCCGCGTCTACGCCAAGGCCAGTCTCGAGGACATCGCCCAGGCCGCCCCCGCCGCGCTGGTGATCTGCGCCGTCGGTCTGGTCGCCGTGACCCTGCTGGCCCGCGCCAACCGCTAGCCCCTTGCAAGCCCGCCCCCGCCGCGCTATTTCGCCGACAGTGCCCCTATAGCTCAGCTGGTAGAGCAACTGATTTGTAATCAGTAGGTCCGCGGTTCGAGTCCGTGTGGGGGCACCAGTTAGAATCAATTTACCTTTTGAAATCAAAGGCGTAATTGAGCCGTGTCGTCTATCTTCCCCCTTTGTGTCCCCCTTGGCGCGTGCGGTGGCCCCGTTTTCCGCAGCTATTTTATTCGAACTCCGCAGCCAATCCACAGTCGCGTCCAGCGACGGCGCTTCAAGTTCGCCATATCGCTATTCGGCCGCACCCGGCGGCGCGTAATCAGGCAGTCAGCAGCGCGGCTTGTGACGTATCGCCGTCGAGATCGAATTTCGGACCGACGGCGATTGCATCCAGTCCAATGCGTTTCAGCCATCGCTTGAATACAGCCGGCACGATACCGATGATCTGCGAAATGCCCAAAGCGCGCGCCGATTCGATCATTTGCAGCATCAGAATCGTCTGGATCTCTGCGCGGCGAGCGGCCGGAACCTTTGCACTGACAAAGAGGCGTGTCGCTTCCCAGATATGCTTCGATACCGGTGCCTCGAAGTGCAGCGGATCCAGCGGAAGACCGTCGAGCAGACCAAGTTGAGCGTCTCGAATCATGTAGCTGTGAAGGCCGCAGCGGGCCGTCGTCGGTGCTATGCGGATGCCGGCCAGAACCTCACCGAACTCATGGACGACGACCCAGCGCGCCTCTGGCGTGTCGTATTGGTCGAATTCCATGCCATCCGTTTCGGGTAATTTCCAACCCTTCGACACGATGAAAACTTCGCGGCGTTCCTTGAGGTAGCTGATGAACAGCTCTCCATAGTGATGCATGTTCATTAGCGACAGAGTTGTCGCCCTCAGCTGACGATTGGGCCGGAGCAGTTGCTCTACGGTCAGAATTGTTTTCTCGTTGCCGGATGGAGGAGATTTCGAGACGACCGTTTCCAGGGGCGGAAGTAGACTTGCTTTTGACTCATTCATCGGAAGAAAATCCCGCATGCTCGTTGCACCTATGAAACGTATTGTCTACAGTCGTGACACGATAGCCCCGCTTGCTCCATATTGACGCCACATTGCTTGCCTATACGGTCCGAAGTGTGGTTTCCAAGTATCATGAAATCGTTTGTCTGGATCGTTCCCCCAAAGATCAGGTGCAAAGTAAAGTGGAGATGAGCAGACCATCTGGTATTTCGGTTGCCGTGCCAACGCCACATGATGTGGTTTTGCTAAAGCAGATGAAGGATTACGCAGCAATCGGCATGAAGCTGGTGTGGCAGCGCGCCGTCATTTTTGTTGCGGCACTTGTCCTGGCGGGATTTTACTACAGTCTCGAATTGGCGCTTGCTGCCGGGGCGATGATCGTCGTGTCGGAAGCTTACGATTACATCGTCTTGCGCCAGATCATGGATAAAAATGACGATGATGCT
>NZ_JBMERN010000041.1:0-31241 GCF_049310965.1 Loktanella sp. DJP18
TTTACCCATGGCACCAGCGCGCAGCGCCAGCGCTGGTTCATGCGTGGCTATCAAAGCGGCGACATGACGGATTGCGACACGTTCTCTGCAACACAACTTTAATGCTTTTCGGCTGCGGGCCCAATTGACGCGGGCCCGCAGCTTGGTTACCTGAACCGCGCTGGCCGGTGTGGCGGAATGGTAGACGCAGGGGATTCAAAATCCCCCGATCGCAAGGTCTTGTCGGTTCGAGTCCGACCACCGGTACCAATCTTCGATCGCAAGGTCCGCGACGACCTTTGCCGGTCGGAACGGACCTGCAAGCGTGGCCGTCTTTGATGTCCGACGTGCTGCTGTCGGGCCATGGCCAACGCGCACGTGAGTAGCCGACCGACACATTTATTTGGTTTCCAAATAGGTGATCCGGTCTTTGCACGTCGACTACGATGCCGGGATTGTGCCTGCCATGGACAGGGGACAAGGGACAGGTTGTTCGGTGCGCTGATATCCGATTCTCGTCCTGGGCCAGCAGGTTTTGCAGGTTCATGCACAATCGCGCGGCTGCAGCTGTCTTGTCGCACAGGCCGCAACAAAACGGGGCTGAGCCTTCTCAAATTCGCCACATTTTCCCGCGGCGTGGCCCACCGGGGGCACCGTTTCCGAATTTACTTCGACAAAATAGGCCAGCTTCAGCCGAATCACATTGTTTTCAGGTGATCCAGCCTGTTCGGGCGGTTTGAACCGACCATACCCTGCAACCCGTGGTTTAAGATTGTTGTCGGATGTAAGACAATGTCGGGCGACCCGGCCCCATTTTTTGACGAATTAAACAACTTTCGGGATAAACTGTCTGCTCTTAACGGCAAGGCCGCTGATTTTTCACTTCTGCGAGAGCAACCGACCCGATAACGGTGATGTTGCCCAATTAGGGGGCAAACGGTCGTTGGGGGCGACCGAGCAGGTAGTAAGGCATGCCGGCGAATTTGGTGTCTGCGGCAAAGGGGTCTTCCCGTGCTGAAGATTTTGACCGGGGGACATTCTCCACCGGGAATCAAGGTAGCCGATCCATTTGGGGTCGGCCGCCTCAATGCATGCGAAGGCGTCATGGCGTCGTGAAAGCGGAGATTTGAGAATGACATTGTCCTTGTTCGGTTCTTACAAATGGTGTGACAAGTACGGGAGCTGGCACTCGGGCTATCCGTCCGACTTGACGACATGCTACACGTTGCAGAAGTGCGACTGGTGGGGCAATTGGTACGACTGCACGCCGTCGTCATGCCCCAAGCTCGATGGCACCGTCGAAGGTACGGCCGGCAATGACATTATCGACCTGAATTATACCGGCGATCCCGAAGACGACCGGATCGACGACAATGACGCGATCCTGTCCGGTGCCGGATCTCAGGACGACCTGGTCTACGGATACGCGGGCAACGACAACATCCAGACCTTCCATGGTAACGATTTGGCCTACGGCGGCACCGGTGACGATATCATCGACGATGAATCCGGATCGGGCCAGGGGGCCGGCAACGACACCTTCTTCGGCGATGAAGGCAACGACAGGATCTGGGGCGGAGTCGGTAACGATAAGCTCTATGGCGGTGCCGACAACGATCACGTCGACGGTGAAGAAGGCGATGATCTTGTCGACGGCGGCGCGGGCCATGACACACTTTACGGCGGGACCGGCCACGACGGCATTCTCGGCGGAACCGGCAACGATGTCGCATACGGCGGCGACGGCAACGACTTTATCGACGATGCGCTTGGCAGCGATCAGGGAACGGGCCGCGACACTTTTTACGGCAATGCCGGGGACGACTCCATCTGGGGCGGCCTGGACGATGACAAGCTTTACGGCGGCAGCGGCAACGACCAGGTCGGCGGCGAAGAAGGCAACGATGACATTCAGGGCAACGACGGCGACGACAACCTGAGCGGCGGGTCCGGCAACGACCGCATCTTCGGCGACAACGGCACCGGCACGGGTGCCACGCCCGTCACCTTTATGCGCGAAAGCTTCGAATGGTCGAAGGCGCCCGATCCCAGCGGCAACGGCACGGTGATCGACGACGGCGATAGCTTGAACGGCGGGTTCTGTCAGGACACCGGCAACGTCACGGTCAAGTTCTCGGTCACCGGTGCCAATGAACATCCCGTCACCACGTTCGAGACGGAGCAGGAAAAAGTTCACTCCATCACCGACGACGGCGCACCCGTCAACGCCTACAGCTCTCTCGATTCGCTTCTGAACGTGGACGGAGAGAAGGTCACCTACAGGCTCGACTTCTCGGACGATGTGAAGAACGTCAGCTTCCGGATCAACGACATCGACAACGCTTCAAAGGTGCAGATCAAAGCCTACGATCTGAACGGAAAACTCGTGCCGATCAGTGTCGTGTCGGGCTCTGGCATCAACGCCTTAAACGCCGACGGTGTGACCGGCAATGAGACGCTGTTGTCCCGTGGCAGCGACGGGCTGGAAACGAATCCCGATTACTCGGCGCTGGTGAATGTCGCCGGCCCGATCGCGTGGATCGAGATCACGCATATCAAGGTCCAGTCACTGAGCCCGGGCAATGACGCCGGCATCAACGTGACGGACATCTATTTCGATGCCCCCGTCGAAGGCAGCGGCACGGCGGCGGGTGGCAACGACCACCCCTCTGGCGGTCTGGGCCACGATATCATCGCCGGTGAGGCCGGGAACGACGTGATGGAAGGCAACGGCGGCCAGGATTACATCAGCGGCGGTGCAGGCGACGATACCATCAAGGCCGGTGCCGGCGACGAAGCGGACGGGTCCACCGGTGCCGCCTCTGGCGCGCGTCCCGCGGGCAGTTACCAGAACGTCTATGCGGGCGGTGCGGGGAACGATGTCGTTCATGGCGGCGTGGGTGACGACATCATCACCGGCGACGACGACAGCCGCGTGGCGGCCGCAACGAGAGAGACGTTCAACCCCGGTGCCGACGGCAGCGACACGCTGTATGGCGGTGCTGGCAACGACGAGATCCACACCGGCAACTGGTCCGATGGCGAACAGGGCCTGGCCAACATTTCGACAGGTGTTGCGTCCGATACCGCCTACGGTGGTGAGGGTGACGACATCCTGCGCGGTGCCGGTGGCACCGATGCGCTTTATGGCGACGCGGGCAACGACGACATCGCCTGTGGCGCCGGTGCCGACCTGGTTTTTGGCGGCGACGGTCGCGATACCATCGGTGGTGGGGCTGGAGACGTGGTCGACGGTGGCACCGGAGGCGACGACTACGACGTGCTGGTCCTCGACAACGGCACCTTCTACATCAATGCAGGCCCTGGTGGCACCGGCACACCCGTGCTGGACGCCGACGGCGACAGCTTCTCTGGCCGCGTGGTGTTCACCGATGTGAACGGCGTCGCGACCGGCGAATTCATCGACTACACCGAGATCGAGGAGATCCGGGGCGGCACGCCGTTCAACGAAGACCCGGTGGCGACCAGCAACACCTATGCGGTCAACGCGGCCGAAATGGGCGGTGACATCGACGGCAACGTCATCACCGACAACACCGGTGCCGGCGTCGACAGCGATCCCGATGGCGACGCCCTGGCGGTCGTTGGCGTCGGCCAGCCTGCCGGCAACGTCGGAGCGGCCGTGGCCGGAAACAACGGCGGTCTGTTCACGATCAATGCGGATGGCAGCGTCGACTTCTACGCCAACGGCGACTTCGACGCGCTTGGCCTGAACGAGACCGCCACCACGTCGGTCAGCTACACGATCAGCGACGGCAAGGGCGGCACCTCGACGGCAACCACGTCGTTCGTCGTGAGCGGCAAGAACGACGGCACTGTCTTTGGCACCGACGGCAATGACGAGATGAACCCGGGCTATGTCGATGGCAACGGCGACATCATCGACGGCAACGACGCGATCCTGCCAGGCGACGTCGGCAACGACGACCTGATCTACGGTCTGGGCGGCAACGACACGATCAATGCCGGTGAAGGCAACGACGACGTCTATGGCGGCGCCGGCAACGAAGTGGTCACAGGCGGCAACGGCAACGACACTGTCTTTGGCGACGAAGGCAATGACGTGGTCCGTGGCGGAAACGGGAACGACACCGTGTCCGGTGGCGACGGCGACGACACCGGCTTTGGCGGCGATGGCGACGATACCGTTTACGGCGACGCCGGCAATGACACGGTCAACGGCAACGCCGGGAATGACGTGCTGTCTGGTGGCACCGGCGACGACGTCGTCGCGGGTCAGACCGGCGACGATACGCTTTACGGCGATGCCGGCAACGACCTGATCCAAGGCGACGCCGGCAGCGATCTGACCTACGGCGGCGATGGCAACGATCTGATCGACACGTCCAACCATGTCGATCCGGGCTTCGACAATCCCTATCCAGGCCTGCCGGGCGATCTGGACCCGAACAACGACCGCGATACGGTCTTTGGCGGGGCGGGTGACGATACCATCGTGACCGGCGACGATGCGGACAGCATCGACGGCGGCATCGGCAACGACACGATCGACGCAGGCATCGACGACGATGCGGTCGACGGCGGTCTGGGCGACGATGTGATCACCGGCGGTGAAGGTGTCGACATCATCGCGGGCGGCGACGGAAACGACCTGATATACGGCGGTCTCGACAACGACACGCTGGATATCGTTGACTTCGACGACATGGGCATTCCGGTCGACCTGCTGCCGGGCAACAACAAGGACACCCTCTTTGGCGGTGCCGGCAATGACACGATTTATGGCCGGGACGACGCCGACTCCATCGCAGGCGGCAGCGGCAACGACCTGATCTATGGCGGCATCGACGACGATACAATCGCCGGCAATCAAGGGAACGATACGATCCATGGCGATCATGGCAACGATACTCTGACCGGCAGCCTTGACGACGATCTGGTCTATGGCGGCACCGGCGATGACTTCATCCAGGGTGGTGGCGGCACCGACACGCTGTTCGGAGACGCGGGCAATGATCGCATTCAGGGGGGCGGTGACGACGACAGCATCTACGGCGGCACCGGCGACGACAGCATCCAGGGCGGCGGCGGTGAAGATTTCATCGACGGCGGCGCGGGTAACGATCTGATCGGCGGCTTCGACGGCGTGGACTCGATCCTTGGCGGTGAAGGCGATGACGTGATCCTCAGCCAGGATGGCGACGATACCATCAAGGGCGGGGACGGCAACGACGCGATCTACGGCGGAGCCGGCACGAAGGCAACATGGGCGACGACACCATCTATGGTGGCGACGGCGATGACAGCCTGACCGGCAGCATCGGCAACGACTCTGTCTATGGTGGCCTTGGCAACGACTTCATCCAGGGTGGGGCCGATACCGACCTGCTGGATGGTAGCGATGGCGACGACCGCATCCAGGGTGCCGACGGCGACGACAGCATTCGCGGCGGGGCTGGAAACGACTCGATCCAGGGCGGCGGCGGCAATGACGTGATCGACGGCGGTGCCGGCGACGACATCATCGGCGGCTTTACCGGCGCGGATACGATCATCGGCGGCACCGGGAACGACACGATCCAAAGCGGCGCTGGCGGCGATCTTGTCTATGGCGGCATCGGCGACGACGTGATCCTGACCGATCAAAGCGACGATGCAATGCCGGACCGCGATTATCCCGGCGACGCTTTGGCGGCCGATGGCGATCCGTTCGACAACCGCGACACGGTCTACGGCGGTGACGGCAACGACACTGTCAGGACCGGCGACGATGCCGACCTGATCTTTGGCGGGGCCGGGACCGACGACATCGACGGTGGAATCGACAACGACACGATCTCCTCCGGCGACGGTGCCGATTTTATCAAGGGTGGTCTTGGGTCGGATCGGTTTACCGATGCATCCTCTGGCGACGTCTTCATCGGCGGCGAAGACCCTGACGACAGCGACATCGATACGTTCAACTTCGATCAGGCCACGCTGGACAAGATCGACCGCATCGCACGCAACGGCGGTGCCGGTGACAGCGAGGCCTTGCGGGAATCCGGGACCATCTTCTTCAAGGATGGCACAACAGCGACCTTCAAGGATATCGAAGCACCATGCTTCACCCCCGGCACCACCATCGCCACACCCAAAGGCGAGCGTCTGGTGGAGGACCTGCGGGCCGGTGACAAGATCATCACCCGCGACAACGGCATCCAGGAAATCGCGTGGGTTGGCGCGAAAGAGATGACCGGCAAGGAACTGGCCGCCAAGCCGCACATGAAGCCGATCCTGATCAAGGCCGGCGCATTGGGGCAGGGTCTGCCGGAACGTGACATGCTGCTGTCGCCCAACCACCGGGTGCTGGTCGCAAGCGAGATGACGCAGCTTTACTTCGAAGAGCGTGAAGTTCTGGCGGCTGCCAAGCACATGACGGGCGCGCAGGGTATCCACACCCTCGACGTGATGCGGACGACCTACATCCACTTCATGTTCGAGCGTCACGAGGTCGTGCTGTCGAACGGGGCCTGGACCGAAAGCTTCCACCCCGGCGACTACTCTCTGAACGGCCTAGGCAACAGCCAGCGGAACGAGATTTTCGAACTCTTCCCGGAACTGGCGACGGCCGAGGGTCTGGAAGGCTATCAGTCTGCCCGTAAGGCG
Organism: Loktanella sp. DJP18; assembly: GCF_049310965.1. Lineage (NCBI taxonomy): Bacteria > Pseudomonadati > Pseudomonadota > Alphaproteobacteria > Rhodobacterales > Roseobacteraceae > Loktanella > Loktanella sp. DJP18. Next base: position 6,610 of record NZ_JBMERN010000041.1, read on the forward strand.
CTGAAAAAGCACGAAGCTCGGCTCTTGATGAAGTGAGGTTTGCAGCCTTTCCCGATCAGGGGACGGTGACGGGAATGACAAGGCGGGCCGCAGCACTGCGACCCGCCGTTTCATGTTCTGCTTGAGGTTCGATCGATACGGCTTTGCACTGCTTGCTTTATTGCCCTTCGCGCCACGCGGCCCAATCTTCTGGCGTATCCAGATCGCGGCGCGCACGATCGTCGTTAAACCGGACCAAATGCGTGCGGTTTGCCAGAGGCTTGACCAGCGCGGCCCCGCCGTCATCGCCAGACAGGGTGACAAAGCGCTGCCGCAGGCTGGCGTCGAACAGGATCGGATGGCCGGGTTTGCCGTCCGGGGTGGCCCCGCGCCAGATCAGCGCCTCGGGATGGTGGGCGCGGGTGGCGATGACCTCTGCCATGTCGTCACCGGTGATGTCTGGCAGATCGGCCAGCACGACGAGGAAGGCTTCGCAATCGGGCAGTTGCGCCACGGCACCGCGAAGGGTGCCGGACTGACCCTCTGCCGCCTCCAGGACCAGCAGCGGCGTGACGGGCAGATCGCCAAGCAGCGCAAGCCTGCGGTCGGCATCGTGGTGCAGGGCGACGAAAGTGTCCGTCACAGCTGCCGCTTGTGCTGCAACCCGCCGCAAAAGCGGCTGGCCGTCCACGACCTCGGCCAATTTGTCCGTACCGCGCATCCGGGACGATTGCCCGGCCGCCAGGATCAGGATCGGGATCATCCGCGCATGCGAGTGCCGTCCGCGTCGAAAGGCGGCGTCACCGTCAAGGTCGCGCGGCGTCGCTGATCCAGGATCTCGATCTCGACCACAAGTCCTTCAACCGCCCGATCCCGGGGAATCAGGGCGTGTGCCACCGACAGGCCGGAATGGTGCGCGTAGCCGCCGGAGGTGCAGAAGCCCCTGACCTCACCTTCGATGAACACCGGCTCATAGGCCGTGACGTCGGCTTTGTCGGCGTCCACGATGAAGGTCACGAGGGCGCGTGCCGGGGGCGCCGCGCGCTCTGCCTCTGCCGCCGTCTTGCCGATGAAATCCTTCGACCAATCGAAGAAGCGGTCAAGGCCGGTTTCCGCGGCGGTGTAATCGGGCGAATATTCCCGCAGCCAGGCTCCGAAAAACTTGTCGAGCCGCAGCGACATCATCGCCCGCATGCCAAATGGTTCCAGACTCAGCGGCTGTCCGGCCTCCCACAGGGTCCACCACAGGGCGCGCTGGTCCATCGGATCGCAATAGATTTCATACCCCAGATCGCCGGTATAGCTGACACGCTGCACGATGCAGGCGGCCTGGCCCACGGTCATGCGGCGCACGTCCATGAAAGTCAGGTCCACCGGATCACGGGTGCAGGCGGTCAGCAGATCACGCGCGCGCGGTCCTGCAATCTGGAACCCGGTACGCGCGTCAGAGACGTTGCGCACCTGAACGTCGCCCGCCAAGTGTTTGAGAAACCACCGATAGTGGATTGCCTGCGCCCCATAGCTGACCGTAAGTTGAAATTCCGTGTCCGACAGGCAAGATACGGTGAAATCGCCGATCAGCCTGCCCTTTTCCGACAAGAGCGGCGACAGCGCCATGCGCCCCGGTCTCGGGATGCGGCCCGCCATGATGCGGCCCAGCCATGCCCGCGCGTCACTTCCAGTCACGCTGAATTTGCCAAAGTTCTGCAATTCGTTGATGCCGACGGCACCTCGCACGGCCGCAACCTCGCGGCTGGTGGCGTCAAAGGCGTTGGACCGGCGAAAGGACGGCTCCTCGTAATCCGGCTCTGCGGCCGCTGCGAAGTAGTTGGGCACCTCCAGCCCGAATTGATGTCCCCAGACGGCACCCGGATCGGTGAAGATGTCATACATCGGCGTCGTACGATGCGGTCGGGCAGCAGGCAATTCCTCATTCGGATAGGCGATGGAGAAGCGGTTCTGATAGTTCTCGATCACCTTGGGTAGGGTGTAGCCCGGTGTGATCCAAGCGCCAAAGCGGCCGACGTCGAGCCCTGTGACATCGCGGTCTGCCTCGCCTTCGATCATCCACTGCGCCCGTGTCAGACCGACGCCGCCGCCTTGGGAAAAGCCCGCCATGACACCGCAGGCTGACCAGTAATTGCGCACCCCGGGGACCGGCCCGACCAGCGGGTTGCCGTCGGGTGCAAAAGTGAATGGGCCGTGAATGACCGACTTGACACCGGCGGTTTCCAGCACCGGAAAACGCTTGTAGGCAAAGGCGATCGAGTCCTCGATCTTGTCGAAGTCGTCTGGCAGCAGCTCGTGCCCGAAATTCCATGGCGTGCCATCGACAGCCCAGGGACGGCAGGGTTTTTCATAAAATCCGATGCACAACCCGCGCCCTTCCTGCCGCAGATAGCTTTCGCCGGCGGGGTCCATGACGTGCGGATGCTCTTCGCCACGCTCGTAGATCTCGGGGATGTCGTCGGTGACGATGTATTGGTGTTCCATGGGGTGGAGCGGAAAGTAGATGCCCGCCATGGCACCCACCTCACGCGCCCATAGGCCGCCGGCGTTGACGACGTGTTCGGCATGAACCGTGCCCTTGTCGGTCACGACGTCCCAGGTGCCATCAGCGCGCTGGGTCGTGGCTGTCACCATGCAATGTGTCTCGATCGCAGCGCCGCCCATGCACGCGGCCTTGACATAGGCGTGCGTCGTTCCTGACGGGTCGAGGTGACCGTCCAGCGGGTCGTAAAGCCCGCCGACGATCCCGTCGAGGCTGGTGATCGGTGCGATGCGGGCAATCTCCTCCGGCCCGACGATTTCGGTGTCGAGGCCCATGTAGCGATGCTTGGCCCGTTCCGCGACCAACATGTCGAACCGGTCGCGGTTGTCGGCAAGGGTGATCCCGCCGACGTGGTGCAGGCCGCAGGACATGCCCGTAAGCTCTTCAAGTTCCTTGTAAAGCCGGATGGTGTAGCCTTGCAGGGCGGCCATGTTGGTGTTGCCGTTCAGCATGTGAAACCCGCCCGCAGCGTGCCAGGTCGAGCCTGAAGTCAGTTCCTTGCGTTCGACCAGCATCACGTCGGACCAGCCGAGTTTCGTCAGGTGATAGAGCACCGAACATCCGACGACGCCGCCCCCGATGACGACGACCTGTGCGCTGGTTTTCATGGCTTACCCTTCATGTTGCGGCCTCAGCATTTCGCAACGATGGGGCCGCTGGCATGATGGATGCGACATGACCTGCCGCAATCCGCCCTACGGGATGATGCGCGTGTATTTGGTGCCTTCCAGGGTCGCGCCGATGCGCAGGCCTGACTGGGCAAAGACCACCGCAATCACCGGTGCCAGCGAGGTGATCGTTTCCGCGCGCAGCACGTCACCCTGATCGGCTGCGACGTATTCGAGGTCGGCCCCGGCCGCCCAGCCCATCGATGCCCGGAAATCGGCCAGCGCATTCTGCGTCATGAAGAACAGGACATGGCTGTATTGCTGCGCCCCGATCTGAAGACCTGCTGACCCGGAGGCGGCAGAGTAGTAGTCCACGGTCGACCCATTGACCTGCAAGGCACCACGTCCGTAGGACCCGCCAAGGCCAAGCCCGACCTCTGTCACCAAGGGCATCACGAGGACGCCGGCAGCCTTGGCCCCTAAGTCCTTGGTCCCCGGATAGGTGTCATACATGAACGATAGGGTGCTGGCGACGCGGGCGTCGATCACCCCCGCGCCATTTCCGCCGGTGCCGTTTCCGCAGGCGGCAAGCGTCAATGCTGCCCCGGAAAGCACGAAGTGCCGTCTAGTGATTTGTGTCATCTGATCCGCCTCTGACTGCCTCTCGGGGCGTTTGCCGCCCCTGTTATGACGCAAACCATAGGCGAGTCCGACGAATCTGTCACACGCTAATTGCAGGGCAGGCGGCTTACATCCGGTTGAGCAGCTTTGCCGCCTCTGGCGCGAAGTAGGTCAGGATACCGTCGCAACCCGCGCGCTTGAAGGCGAGCAGGCTTTCCATCATCACCTTCGGCCCGTCCAACCAGCCATTCTGGATCGCGGCCTGCAACATCGCGTATTCGCCGCTGACCTGATAGGCGTAGGTCGGCACGCCGTAGGTGTCCTTGACCCTGCGGCAGATATCCAGATACGGCATCCCCGGTTTCACCATGACCATGTCGGCCCCTTCCTGCAGGTCGCGTTCGACCAGCCGCAAGGCTTCATCCGCATTGCCGGGGTCCATCTGGTAGGTGTTCTTGTCGCCGACAAGCGCGGCCGAGGCACCGACCGCATCGCGGAACGGTCCGTAGAAGGCGCTCGCGTATTTTGCGGTATAGCTCAGGATCGCCACGTCGATGTGGCCCGCGGCCTCCAGAGCGGTACGCATGGCACCGATGCGACCGTCCATCATATCCGACGGCCCAAGGATGTCGGCCCCGGCCTCTGCCTGCGCCAGCGCCATCTTGACCAGCGCCTCGACTGTGCGGTCATTCACGATGCGACCGTCTTCGACAAAGCCGTCGTGGCCGTTGATGTTGTAGGGGTCCAGCGCGATATCGGTCATGATCGCGATATCGGGCACCGCATCCTTGATCGCGCGGATCGCCTGGTTGCTGATGTTGTCTGGTGACCAGGCCAAGGCGCAATCCTCTGTCCGCTCCTCCATGCCGGTGTAGGGAAAGATGCACATTGCCGGGATGCCCAGCTTATGCGCCTCCTGTGCGGCCTTGACCGCACGGTCCACGGTCTTGCGCGTGACACCGGGCATCGAGGGGATGGCGTGTTCATCGTCACGCCCCGCCATGACGAAGATCGGCCAGATCAGGTCATCCACGCTCAGCCGGTGCTGGCGCGACAGACGGCGCACCGCGGGCATGGCCCGCAGGCGGCGCAGGCGCGTGGCGGGGAAGGGGGCGACGGTCGGTTTCATGCGGCAGGGCCTTTCTTGTCACACCTGATGACCTTGCACGGAAAATACCGCTTCACAAGTCTGGGCAAGGCTGCATTGCCCCTCTAGGGTCCGCCCAACTTGGCCCCTCAGAGAGACCGGCATTGAACTGGAGCAACATCCTCTTTCAGGTGATCGACCTGCGGTCGTTCTCCTCTGTCTGGTACTGGATCGTTTTGGCGGTGCTGTGGTCTTCGATCAGCTACTACGTTCTGGGCGTGCCGTTCGATCTGATCACCAAGGCGCGCAAGCAAGGAGGCCAGTTCGAGGACGATATGGTCGACCTCGTGCGGATCAACGTGAACCGCCTTTTGGGCATCGCACAGACAGCCGGGCTGATCCTAACCGGCTTTGTGTGTTTCGTGCTGACGGTTCTGGCGCTGCTAGGGTTCGTCTATGATGTCGAAATCGCGCAGGCCATTTTCCTGATCGCCTTGCCGCTGTCCATCGTCGGGGGCGTCAGCCTTGCAAGCGCACGCAAGATCCGGAACGCCGACCCGGAACCGGCGCAGCTTTACGCGATGCTGCTGCGGCACAGGCTTTGGACGCAGATCATCGGAATGTGCGCGATTTTCGTGACCGCGATGTATGGCATGATCCAGGTGCTGGGCGTCGTGCGCGGGCTTTGACGCGCGCTTGACACCGCCCGGTTAGCGGATAGGTCAGCGGGCATGTCCAACACCCCTCATATCACGCTGGCCGGTGCGCCCGAAGGTTTCGACGCCCGCCTGATCCTGGCCGAGATCGAAAAGTCCGGCGCTCCACTCCTGCACGTCGCGCGTGACGACAAACGGCTTGCGGCGATGCAGGCGGCTCTCGCGTTCTTCGCCCCGGCGATGCCGGTGTTTTCCTTTCCCGCATGGGATTGCCTGCCTTACGATCGTGTGTCGCCCAACGCCGATGTGTCGGCGGCCCGCATGGCGACGCTTGCCGCCCTAGTCCACGGGATGCCGGACCGCTTCGTGATCCTGACGACCCTGAACGCGGCGACCCAGCGCGTCCCGGCCCGCGCGACACTGCGCGAGGCGGCTTTTTCCGCCCGCGTCGGGTCGCGGGTCGATGAAGGTGCGTTGCGCAACTTTCTGACACGCATGGGTTTTTCGCAAACCGCCAACGTGATGGAGGCCGGGGATTACGCCGTGCGCGGCGGGATCATCGACATCTATCCACCCGGCCAATCCGGGCCAATCCGCCTTGATCTGTTCGGGGATACGCTGGACGGTGCGCGCCGCTTCGACCCCGCGACCCAGCGCACGGTCGAAAAGCTGCGCGAGATCGAGCTTGCGCCGGTGTCGGAGGTCATTCTGGATGAGGCCGCGATCACCCGGTTCCGGCAAAGTTATCGCATCGAATTCGGTGCTGCCGGCACCGACGATCCGCTTTATGAGGCGGTCAGTGCGGGCCGCAAACACGCCGGCATCGAACACTGGTTGGGGTTCTTTCAGGACGATCTGGAAACGCTGTTCGACTATGTCCCGCGCTGCACGATCACGCTGGACGACCAGATCAGCCCGCAGCGCCTGGCCCGATGGGAATCAATTGCCGATCAGTACAGCACACGGATGCACGCGCTGACGCAAAAGGGGCGGATGGATTCCGTCTACAAGCCGGCACCGCCCAGCCAGCTTTATCTGGACGACGCTGCCTGGGACGCAGCCGTCAGTGATCGCCGAGTCATCCAGTTCGCGCCCTTGCCGCAGGCGACCGGGCTTCGCGTGCTGGATGCAGGCGGGCGGCCCGGTCGCAATTTCGCGCCTGAACGGCAACAAGAGAACCTGAGCCTTTTTGAGGCCTTGGCGGCGCATGTGAAGTCAAAGGTTCAAACGGGGCCCGTCGTCATCGCGTCCTATTCCGAAGGCGCGCGCGAGCGTCTGACGGGGCTGATCGAGGATGAGGGGATCGGAGAGGTCATTCCCGTCACCGACTGGTCCCGCGTCGGCAAGTCCGGCGTCCATTTGGCCGTCTGGGCGCTGGAAGCGGGGTTCGAGGCACCGGGCGTCACGGTCATATCCGAACAGGACGTGCTGGGCGACCGGCTGATCCGGCAAAGCAAGCGCAAGCGGCGTGCCGACAACTTCCTGACCGAGGCGAACGCACTGAGCCCCGGCGATCTGGTCGTCCACGTCGATCACGGCGTCGGTCGCTTCATCGGGCTGGAGGTCGTGACCGCGCTGGGGGCCGCGCACGAGTGTCTGGCGCTGGAATATGCGGAAAGCAGCAAGCTCTATCTGCCGGTCGAAAACATCGAACTGCTGTCGAAATATGGTCACGAGGAAGGCTTGCTCGACAAGCTTGGCGGCGGGGCATGGCAGGCCAAGAAAGCGCGGCTGAAGGAGCGCATCCGCCAGATCGCCGAACGGCTGATCCGCGTCGCTGCCGAACGTGCATTGCGCAAGGCACCCGTGCTGGAACCGATGGAAGGCATCTGGGATCAATTCCTGGCCCGCTTCCCCTATGCCGAGACCGAAGACCAGCTTGCGGCCATTGACGACGTCCTGACGGACCTTGAAAGTGGGCAACCGATGGATCGCCTGATCTGCGGCGACGTCGGCTTTGGCAAGACCGAGGTGGCAATCCGCGCCGCCTTTGTCGCCGCCCTGTCCGGCGTTCAAGTTGCAATCGTGGCCCCCACGACCTTGCTGGCGCGTCAGCATTATCAAAGCTTTGCGGACCGTTTCAGAGGATTTCCGGTGACCGTGCGCCCGCTGTCGCGGTTTGTGTCGGCCAAGGATGCCGGTGCTACGCGCGACGGGCTTGCGGACGGCTCGGTGGACATCGTCATCGGCACCCATGCGCTGCTGGCTAAATCGGTGAAGTTCCGCAACCTCGGTTTGCTTGTCATTGACGAAGAACAGAAATTCGGCGTCCAGCACAAGGAACGGCTGAAGGCGCTGCGCACCGATGTCCACGTCCTGACCCTGACCGCGACCCCGATCCCGCGCACGCTGCAGCTGTCGTTGTCCGGCGTCCGCGACCTGAGCATCATCGGCACGCCGCCTATCGACCGCCTTGCGATCCGCACCTATGTCAGCGAATTCGACACCATCACCATTCGCGAAGCCTTGTTGCGCGAACACTACCGCGGTGGCCAGAGTTTCTTCGTCGTGCCGCGGATCAGTGACATGGACGAGATGGTCGACTGGCTGAAGCGCGAAGTACCGGAAGTCACCTATGTGACCGCAACCGGCCGGATGGCGGCAGGAGAGTTGGACGACCGCATGAACGCCTTCTACGACGGCAAATACGACGTGTTGATGGCGACGACGATCGTGGAATCCGGCCTCGACATTCCGACGGCCAACACGATGATCGTCTGGCGGGCGGACATGTTCGGTCTGGCGCAGCTTTACCAGATCCGGGGCCGCGTGGGCCGATCCAAGACCCGGGCCTATGCCTATCTGACGACCATGCCACGGCAGAAATTGACCGACACCGCGCAGAAGCGCCTGCGCGTGCTGGCAAGCCTCGACAGTCTGGGCGCCGGATTCACGCTGGCGTCACAGGACCTCGACATTCGAGGGGCGGGAAACCTGCTGGGCGAGGAACAATCAGGGCAGATGCGCGAAGTCGGCTACGAGTTGTATCAACAGATGCTGGAAGATCAGATCAACGCGATCCGGTCCGGTGCGGCGGAAGGATTGCAGGACGACGGCGAATGGTCGCCGCAGATCAATCTGGGCGTGCCAGTGCTGATCCCCGAGGAATACGTTCCCGACCTCGATGTGCGGCTTGGCCTGTATCGCCGGTTGTCGGACCTGACGACCAAAGTCGAACTGGAAGGTTTTGCCGCGGAACTCATTGACCGATTTGGCAAATTGCCGCGCGAGGTGAACACGCTGCTGCTGGTCGTGCGGATCAAGGCGATGTGCAAGAAGGCCGGGATCGGCCAGCTGGACGCCGGGCCGAAAGGCGGAACGATCCGCTTTCACAACGACAAATTCGCCAATCCGGCGGGGCTGGTGGACTTCATCGGGGACTACAAGGGGCAGGCCAAGGTCAAGGACAACAAGATCGTCGTCATGCAGGACTGGTCGCGCGAGCGGGACAAGATCCAGGGGGCCTTCAACATCGCTCGTGATCTGGCGGCCAAACTTTGCCAGGCCCAGGCGTGAAAAGGGCGGCTTTGCAAGCCGCCCTTCGGATCGTTACGGATTGACGATGACCGTGCCGATCATGCCCTGGCCTACATGCGGTTCGCAGAAATAGCGGTATGTGCCTGGCGTCGTGAAGGTATGGGTAAAGGTCTCGCCGGGGGCGACGGCACCTGAATCGAAGGCTTCCGCACCATTCGGCAACATCACGGCCTGCGTTTCGGCCGGCGTGTCCGCCGTCGTCGAGACAGTGTGCGTGAAGGTCGAGATGTTGCGGAATTCGACGGTCTCGCCAGAATTGATGGTCACGGCATTGGGCGAGAAGTTCAGCGCGGCGGTCATGTCGACCGTTTCGGCCACGCTTGCGGGGGTCATGCCGTCCACGGCTGGACCGGACGTGGCACATGCGGTGGCGAAGGCCATCGGTGCGAGGGCGATGAGAAATCGCATATCTGACTCCTGTTGCTGGATACTGGACGTCAACCCCGCGCGACTGGCGCAGGTTCCGCCTTATTCTGACGCAGCGACCTGAGCCTGAATATCGGCGATGACCTTCATCCACATCTCCGTCGGCTGCGCGCCCGGCACGGCGTGCTGGCTTGCGACGATGAAGGTCGGCACGGCGCTGATCCCCATCTCTCGGCTATGCGCGTCACGAGCGCGGATATCGTCCGCGTCCACGTCGCCCGCAAGGAGGCGCGCCACGATGGCGGCGTCCATGCCGGCGGCATCGGCGAGGTCGGCCAGCACTTCGTGATCGCCGATGTCGCGACCTTCGACAAAGTAGGCCTGGAACAGCAGATCGACCATTGGCGTCTGCGCCTTTTCGATCCCCGCCCAATGGATCAGACGATGGGCATCGAGGGTCTGCGGCGTGCGGGTGATCCGGTCGAGATTGATCGTCAGACCGGCCTCTTCGGCCTTTCCGACGATGGGGGCGTAGGCCTTCACCGCACCGTCCTTGTCGCCGAATTTCCGTTCCAGATAGGTGCGGCGATCCATGCCACCCGCCGGCATGTCGGGGTTCAGTTGGAAAGGGTGCCATTCGATGACGAAGGGATGGTCGGGAACCTGATCCAGCGCCTTGAAGAGGTTGGCCTTGCCGATATAGCACCACGGGCAGATCGGATCGGACAGAATATCAAGCTTGACCATATGCGGCCTCCCATTCGCGGCGCAGGGCGCGGCGGAGCAGTTTGTTGTTCGCACCGCGCGGCATGGCGTCGCGGTGGACGAAAATGCGCGGCACCTTGTAGGCGGCCAGCCGTCCTGCGGCAAAGCGCGTCAGTTCGGCGTCATCTAACAGGTCCGGCGCAGTATAAAAGGCCGCAATCAGCGAAAGCTCTGGCGAGACACGCACCTCGGCGCAGGCGACCTCGGTGATCCGGGGATGGATCGACAGGACCGCTTCGACCTCGACCGGACTGACGCGGGTGCCACCTGCGTTCATCATGTCGTCGGCGCGCCCGGCGTAGGCGATGGCACCGCTGGCATCCCGCGTGCCTTCGTCGCCGGTCAGGAACCAGTCGCCACTGTAGCGGGCGGCGGTTTCGTCCGGCTGACCGAAGTAGCCCAGCATCAGGCCGGGATCGCTGCGGTGGACGGCAATCTGGCCGTGATCGGCCGGGCCGTCCGGTGTCCACAAGGCGACCTGCCGTCCGGGTTGGGGGTAACCCAGCGTACCAGGGGGGGCGGGCCGCATCGGGCTGCCTGAAATGAAGGTCGAGATTTCGGACATGCCGAAGGCTTCGTGGATCGGCGTGCCGGTTTGTTGCATCCAGGCGGCGCGGAGCGTGTCGGGCATCATCTCGCCGGCGGACAAACCATGGCGCAGCGTTAGCACCGGGCTCAACCGTTGTCTGAGGATGCGGCGATAAACTCCGGGTGCGGCAGCAAAGATGGTCGCGGCGTGATCCGTCAAGAGGGCGGGCAGGGTGGCTGCATCGGTGCCGTCGGGCGGAATGATCGCGGTGGCCCCGACGGACCAGGGGTCCATCAGGCCGGTGCCCAGCGTGTAGGTCCAGTTGAAGGCACCGGCGTGCAGCACGCGGTCGTCGGCGGTCAGACCATACCAGCCGTCCCACATCATCCGCCGCGCCCAGATCGCCCTGTGCGCATGGACGACGGCGCGGGCCTGGCCCGAGGTGCCGGAGGTATAGACGATGTAGGCGGGCCGGTCCGGCTCGCCCATCGCATAGTCGGCTTGCGGCAGCGCGCGCATCGCAGGCAAGGCCGTTGCCGGAAGGATGGGCCAGTTGCCCTCTGCCGCTGCAATCCCGTCAGCCTGCACGATCAGCGCGGGAGACAGTTCCCGCGCCATCTTCGTGACCTCTGGCGTGGTCAGTTGAGACGACGTCGGGACCGGGATCAGCCCGGCGGCAATGCAGGCGAGATAAGTGATCGGAAAGTCGGGCGTATTGCCGAGCCGCATCAGGATACGGTCGCCGGGATGCGCCCGTGTCAACAAACCGGTCGCCGTACCGCGCACTGCCTGCTCGAGGTCAGCGTAGCTCCAGACCTTGCCGCCCGGCACGATGAGCGCGGGATGGCCGGCGCGAAGACCGGCCTGCGCCAGCACGTGGGCGGCCATGTTGAAGCGGGGTGGGGGCGATGTCAGCATGGGCTATGGCTAGCGGCGCGGGGCCAGCGTTGCAAGTCGCAGGCGCGGCGGCTGATGTCGTCAGCGTCAGCCCAGAGGATGCGACGATCCGCCGGGCTGACATCTTTGACTTAGGACGCGCGGCCCAGCGGGGCGGCCGTCTTGTCGTCGTCGCCGAACTTGGCGTCGTCGTCCATCACGTCCTCGCCAGCGGGCACGTTGGCCGCGGTCGAGGTGATGTTCGCATTGTCGTTCTGCTCGGCCATCTTCACGTCGATCGGCTCTCCGCCCATCAGCCAGTCGGCCAGCTCCATCTGAGCGGCGACACGGTCTTCGCCCTTGGATTTCGACAGGTAGGCCAGGAAGGCGTCCTGATCACCGTCGATGGACAGGACTTCGCTTTCGTCGAGGTTCGGCCACTGGGTCAGGATGCGCGGCGTGTAGGCGGCCCAGTTCTGAGAAACGTCTCTCCATTGCATGGGAAATCTCCTTTTGTTGTTCGTTGTGGGACCAACAAGCCGGGCGTCACTTCAGTTCCGCGTCATCCCCCTGCAAATGCGGCGCAAGGCTCAGGGCGAACCCCGTCCCGCACATCTGCGCAAGAATGAACATCGGCACATTGGCCGGAGTGTTGCCCGCGCAAGCGTCCGTCAGGGCGCGGGCCAGCGTGACTGCCGATTGGCAAGCTGGTCGATGAGGTGAACCAATAGGCCCCGGTGATGCAAAGTGCAACCGGTGCCGGCACCCGTGTGGGTTGCGGTTGCAAAACCGGGGGCCAGCCCCCGCACCCCCGGGATATTCAGGACCGGAAGAATGCAAGACAGATCGGTCGGGGTCAGATCGCAACGTCGACCACACCGAGCGCGACCTGACCGGCACCGATGGCGGTGTTGCCGACGACCCGCGCCGGGGTGCAGGCGCTGGCGGTGAGAAGCGTCGCCAGCACGAGCACGATCCTCATTCCTCCCACCACCAGACGTCGGGTTGCCAGCCGTTCCAGTCGCCGTAGACCGGGATCATGTCCGGGTACTTGAGTTCCTTTGCATGGGCGAGTCGGCTGATGTTCCACTGATAGATTGGGATATAGTAGCGGCCAGCGGTCAGCACCCGATCCAGCGCCTTGACCGAGGCGACGAAGTCTTCCGGCGCTTCGGTGGTCAACAGGGTGCCGATCAGCGCGTCGATGGCCGGGGATTTCACGCCCATCAGGTTGCGTGTACCCGGTATGTCCGCACCCTCTGACCCCCAGTAAAGGTACTGCTCGTTGCCCGGCGACAGGGACACGGCGACACGGCCATAGGTCATGTCGAAGTCGAGCGCGTCGGTGCGTTCCTTGTATTGCGCGGAATCGATGGCCGTCACCGTGGGCGTCACGCCGATCCGGTTCAGACTTTCGACATACATGTCGATGATGGACTGATTCTCCGACGCACCGCTTTCCAGCAGGATGTCGAAGGCAAAGGGCTGGCCCTCGGCGTTCTTCATCACGCCGTCCTGCACGGTCCAGCCGGCCTGCTCCATCATCGCAAGCGCTGCCGCCGTGCCGGCGCGATTGCGCTCGGTGCCGTCGGCGACGGGCAGGGCGTAGCCTTCCAGCGTGCCGGGGATCAGGTCGGCCTTGAACGGCTCCAGCAGTTCGGCGACCCGCCCCGTGGCCGGGCCGTCGTCCATCGCCAGCGGCGAATTCGACCAGTAGGAGGTGATGCGCGGCTGCGCGCCGCCCGTCATCGCCTCGTTGATGAATTCGAAATTGAAGGCCTGGATCATCGCATCGCGCACGCGCCAGTCGTCGAACTGCGGCTTGCGGCTGTTCATCACGAAACCGGTCATGCCGGACGGACGGCCATGCGGCAGGACCGATTTCACCACGTCGCCGGACTGGACGGCAGGAAAGTCATACTGGCTGTCCCAGCGCGCCACGTTGAATTCGCGGTTTGAATTGATCTCGCCGGTCTTGAACGCTTCGAAGGCGGCGGTCTCGTCGGCAAAGAACTCGATTCGGATTTCGTCGAGGTTGTGCAAACCCTTTTCCGCGGGCACGACGTCGCGACCCCAGTAGTCCGGGTTACGCTTCAATGACAAAAAGCGTCCCGCTTCGAAGTCGTCGATGACGTAGGGCCCGGTGGTGATCGGGATCAGGTCCAGCCCGCCTTCGGCGAAATCGACGCCTTCCCATTGGCCTTTCTTCAGGATCGGACGCAGACCGGCCAACATGACCAGCTCGCGGTCTACGGCATTGAAGGTCAGGCGCACGGTGCCGGGGGCGGTCTCCTCGATCTTTTCGACCTTCTCCCAGAAGCCGCGGTAGCGGCCATTGCCCTGCGTGCCCAAGGTCTCAAACGACCAGATCACGTCCTCGGTCGTCACGGGGCTGCCGTCAGAGAACGCGGCTTCGGGCCGCAACTTGAATTCCACCCATTCGCGGTTCGGACCGGTCTCGATCGTCTCGGCCAGTTGGCCGTATTCGGTAAAGGGTTCGTCAAGCGACCGGACCATCAGGCTTTCGCCGATCAGGAAACGTAGCTGCCACGGCACGCTGCCCTTCAGCACATAGGGATTCAGGCTGTCAAAGCTGCCGACCTCTGCCGTCACGATCCGTCCGCCGGTGGGGGCGTCGGGATTGGCATAGGGCATGGAGGTAAAGTCCGCAGGCAGCGCCGGTTCGCCATACATCGCGATGCCGTGCTGCGGGTCGGCCAGGGCCGTTCCGGCAGCCCCGATCATCAGCGCCGCAAGGCCGATGCCGCGGGCCAGGTTGCGCAAGGTGGTGGTCATGGTGTCGTGTCCCCGTTCGTCTGACTGTTGCGATCCACGCTAAAGAGGGTTTCGAGACTTATCAAACTTTTAGCTTGGATACCGGCGCAGATCGGCTTATAAAGACCTCACTGCTCGATAGGTTTCTTGCCTGTATGAAACCTGCCTCAATAACTACACCCCGGCTTCGTGCCGGGGTTTTTTTTGGCCGGATGCAGTATTTCAAGGCTTTAAAGCACACCGAATCGCCTGACAAGCTTCCATTCACGACGACTCAAGGCGGCGTGGCAACGGCGACTCACCCCCGGATGACGGAGTCGAATCAGCCGCTTGCGATGCGATCTTCAAGAGTCTGTCGGCCAAGGCCACGGGCATTGGCACCGCGTGTCGATCCGTGCGACGATGCTGCAATCGCAGCATCAGGAAAGCATGCAACATGACCTACGAACTGAGGGGCAAGACGGCCATCGTTACCGGCTCAAATTCCGGCATCGGGCTGGGTGTCGCGCGGGCGCTGGCCGGGGCGGGTGCCGATGTCGTGCTCAATTCCTTCACCGACCGGGCAGAGGATCATGCACTGGCCGCAGACATGGCCCGCGCATTCGGCGTGAAAGTCACCTACGTTGCCGCCGACATGTCGCGACCGGAGGATTGTCGCCGCCTGGTCACCGACAATGGGGCCTGCGACATCCTCGTGAATAACGCAGGCATCCAGCACGTCGCGCCGATCGACGAATTCCCTGTCGACCAGTGGGACCGGATCATCGCGATCAACATGTCCTCGGCCTTTCACACGACGGCCGCTGCGCTGCCTCTGATGCGCAAGGCGGGTTGGGGCAGGGTGGTGAACATCGCTTCGGCCCACGGTTTGACGGCGTCCCCCTACAAAAGCGCCTATGTCGCGGCCAAGCATGGCGTCGTCGGCCTGTCCAAGGTCACGGCACTGGAAACCGCGCAGGAACCGATCACCTGCAACGCGATCTGCCCCGGCTACGTGCTGACCCCGCTGGTTGAAGCGCAGATCCCCGACACGATGAAGAAGTACGACATGGGCCGCGAGGAGGTGATCAAGCAAGTCATGCTGGACCGTCAGCCTTCAAAGGAATTCGCCACCGTCGAACAGATCGGCGGCACGACGGTATTCCTGTGTTCCGCCAACGCCGATCAGATCACCGGCACGACGATTAGTGTCGATGGCGGCTGGACCGCCCTGTGATCCGGATCAACCTTGGCCTGCAAGGCGGCGGAGCGCACGGGGCCTTCACCTGGGGCGTGCTCGACCGTTTGCTGGAGGAGGAGGATATCGAGGTCGCGGCGATCACTGGCACGTCTGCCGGGGCGATGAACGCCGCCGCGTTCAAAGCGGGATTGCTGGCGGGCGGACGCGCCGGCGCAAAGAAGAACCTGGACTGGTTCTGGGCGCAGGTTGGCGCGATCAACGCGCCATGGATTCAGGACTGGCTTGCGGCCCTGGCACCGTCGGTCAGGGGCATGGCCACCCTGCTCGAGATGTCGCCGGGTTTTCAGGCGTTCGAGGCAATGGCGCGCACCACATCGCCCTATGTCTATGGCCCGATGCTGCGCAATCCGCTCGCCCGCATCCTCGACGATCTGCGGTTCGAGGATGTGTGCAGCGCGGAGGGTCCGCGCCTTTTTGTCGGGGCGACGAATGTGCGTTCCGGCAAAATTCGTGTCTTTTCGGGCGACGAGATCACGAACGACGCCCTCATGGCGTCCGCCTGTCTGCCGACCTTGTTTCAGGCTGTCGAGATCTTCGATCCGGCGACAGACCGGACGGAGGCGTTCTGGGACGGCGGCTACAGCGGCAATCCTGCATTGTTTCCGTTGTATGACAAGGATCTGCCGGACGATGTTCTGATTGTCAGCATCAATCCCATCGTGCGGGACACCTTGCCGAAAACGCCCGAAGCCATCGCGAATCGGATCAACGAGATCAGCTTCAACACCTCGCTTCTGCGCGAACTGCGGTCGGTTGATTTCGTCCGGCGTCTGTTGGCGGACCACAGGGTCGCGCCTGGCACGATGAAGCGGGTCCTCATTCACATGATCGACGCCGATGCGCTGATGAACGATCTGAACGTCGCGACCAAGACGATCCCCGTGCCGATCGTCCTTGCCCGCCTGAAAGCGGCTGGCCGCGCGGCGATGGACGACTTTCTGACTGCGCACAAGGCTGATCTGGGGCAACACGACACGGTCGATCTGCGGGCGATGTTCAGCTAAGCAGCTTGACCGCCAGCATCCACATCACGAGTCCGATCAGCGTGTCGAGCATGCGCCACGCGCGCGCCGATTGCATCACGGGCCCGAGCAATCGTGCGCCGTATCCAAGGCTGAAGAAGAACACGAAGGACGAAACGACGGCCCCGGTGCCGAAGGCGGTCTTCAACCCCGCGTCGTGGAAATCCGTCGACACCGCGCCGATCAGGCCCAGCGTGTCGAGGTAGACATGCGGGTTCAGCCAGGTGAATGCGGCTGCCGTGGCAAGAGTGGGCCATAACGCCTTGGTCTGCCCCGAAAAATGCAGCGCATAGTCACCGCGCCAAGCCGCGATCAGGCGTTGCAGGCCGTAGACGAACAGAAACGCGGCACCGGCCAGCGCCATGATGCGCGGGAAGGCCGGGAACAACGTGACGATCACTCCGAAACCCAGCACGCCCGCCGTGATGAGGATCGCATCGGATGCCGCACAGAACAGGCAAAGCCAGAACACATGCGCTCGCGCGAGGCCCTGACGCAGCACGAAGGCGTTTTGCGCCCCGATGGCCAGGATCAGGGAAAAGCCTGTCGCGAAACCGGTCAGAGCCGCTGCGATCAAGCTGCGACCGGCGGCAATCTCGGGTCCTTGGAGTTCGGGTAGACAAGGCCAGCGGAAATCACCAGTTTCGCCGCATCCTCCACCGACATGTCGAGGATGATGACCTTGGAGCGTGGCACGAACAGCAGGAACCCCGACGTCGGATTCGGCGTCGTGGGCAGAAAGACCGTCGCGATATCCTCGTCATGTGGCACCTTGGTCGCGATTTCGCCTTTGGCCGCAGTCGAGATGAAGGCGATCGCCCAAAGCCCCTGCATGGGGTATTCGACAAGGCAGGCGTGATCGAAAGAGGTGTCGCGCTGGCTGAATACCGTCTCGGCGATCTGCTTGACGCCGTTGTAGACAATGCGCACGACTGGTGTGCGGTCGACGAGGCGTTCGCCAAAGCGGATCACCGCGCGGCCGATGTAACCTTTGCCCAGCCAGCCGACGATGACGGTGAAGATCAGAAAGACGACGACGCCGACGCCGCGCACGTCGATGGCGATGGGGTCGGCTTCGGTCCCGAACCAGCGGTTGATCAGCACATCGGGGTGCCAGCGATTCGGCACAAAGGGCCAGACCCAGCCGTCGATCCAGCCGACCACCGTATAGATCAACCAGAAGGTCAGACCGATCGGGGCCACGATGATCAGACCGGCCAGGAAATTGCCGCGCAACCGCCCGATCAGGCCGGGTCGACGTGGACGCTTGTCGTCATGGTTGGGCTCAAAGGTCATGGCTGCGTCCGTGCGATCATGTGGCACATCTAGGCCGCGGCGCAGGGCTTCACAAGCGGCACCGACGCGATGCCCGACCTATCCGGCGATGCCGCCCAATTCGCGGGCGATGGCGGCCGCAAGACGGGCATTGTTGCGCACGAGGGCGACGTTCGCAGTCAGAGACCGGCCCTCGGTCAGCGTGAGGATCCGGTCCAGCAGGAAGGGCGTCACGGCCTTGGCACTGATACCCTGCGCCGCGGCCTCTGCCAGCGCCTTTTCGATGATCGGTGCCAGGTCCGCGGCCGGGATTTCGTCCGCGGCGGGGATCGGATTGCACACCAGTTGCCCGCCAGGCAGGCCCATTACATTGCGCACGATCTGGGCCGTTGCGATGTCGCGGGCGGTGTCCATGCGCAGCGGCGCTGGCATATCGGACGTGCGCGACCAGAAAGCGGGCAGGCAGTCCTGCCCGAAAGCGATGACCGGAACACCAAGAGTTTCAAGCACTTCGTAGGTCTTGTTCAGCTCAAGGATCGCCTTGGCCCCGGCGGCCACGACTGTCACCGGGGTCTGTGCCAGTTCGTGCAGGTCGGCGCTGATGTCGAATGTCGTCTCTGCACCGCGGTGCACGCCACCGATGCCCCCGGTGGCAGAGACCGCGATGCCCGCCAGATGTGCCGCGATCATCGTGGCGGCGACAGTCGTGGCTCCGGTACCGCCGATGGCGATGCAGGCGGCGATGTCGGCGCGGGACAGCTTGGCGACGTGTTCGGCCTGACCCAACGCATCGAGCTCGTCCGCTTCCAGCCCGATGTGCAGGGTGCCGTCGATCACGGCGATGGTCGCGGGCGTGGCACCGGCGTCGCGCACGTCCTGTTCGACAAGCCGCGCGGTTTCGACGTTCTGCGGAAACGGCATCCCGTGGGTGATGATGGTGCTTTCCAGCGCCACGATGGCGGTGCCGGCATCGCGGGCGGCCTGTACCTCGGCGCTGAAGGTCATGGGGATCGTCATAGGGGGGTCTCTCCCGATACGTAGGTTGCGGCGGCGTCGAGGGCGCGGGCAAGGGCCTCCGGGCGATCAAGGCCCTGGCGTTCGGACGCGATATGCGCCGCCATAAAGGTGTCGCCGGCCCCCGTCACGCGCGTGACAAGGACCTGGGGCGGTTGCGCGGTGTTGACGTCGCCGGCGGTGCCTTCAGCGGCGGCGCGGCCTCCGTCGGTCACCAAGACGCGATGCGCGCCGCGCGTCAGCAACGCAGCACAAGCCGTTGCGCTGTCGTCGAAATGTGTCTGGCACAGCAACCCCGCTTCTTCCAGGTTCACATAGAGCGTCGCGGACGAATGGCCCAGCAGCGCCAGAAGGCGTTCGGCCTTGCCGGGGCTTGCGGGTGCGACGCGCAGGTCGGCGCGGGCGAACAGCGCAGAGGCGGCAATGGTCCGCAGCAGATCCTCGGTCAGGTTGCCGTCAAGGGCAATGACCCCGTCAAAGGGTGCCGCCTCGGACCCCAGCCGTCCGTCGGTCAGGGCGCGCAGGATCTTGTCGCCCGCAGCCTCCAGCGAATGGGCGTCGGCAATGGCGGCGATGAGGCCGTTCGCCGCCTCGATGGCCATGTAGACGTCGGTGGGCAGGTCGTCCGAGCGGTAGATGTAGTCGCAGATCAGGCCCATGCCCTGCGCCTCGGCGATCAGCCCTTTGCCTTCCGCGTCGCGGCCGATGACGGTCAGCAAGGCGGGGTGCAAGCCAAAGCGCTTCAGCGTCATGGCGATGTTCATCGCGACACCGCCGGGCAGGCGGGTGATGCGGCCGGGCACGTCGGCCCCGGCCCGCATGTGGCTTGCGGTGCGGCCGATCACGTCCCACAGGACGGAACCGATGCAAAGGATGTCGGGTGCGGGTGTCATGGTGCCCCGTATCGCTTGGCACGGGCTGGCGCGCAAGACGTCAGCCGGGGACGGCCCAGGTGATGTTCGCCCAAAGCGTTTCCCACAGCGCGCCGGTCTCCTCCGCCAGCGCCTCTGCCGGTTCGCGGATCAGCACGGCGTCGGCCATGTAGGTATGGCCCGCCGCGACCGGGACAGTCACCATGCCCTGCGCGTCAGTGGTGTAGAAGGTCTGCGTCACGTCGCCGGCGGGGCTGCGGTCATAGACCTCGAACCGGGCCGCGGCGCGGGGCTGGTCGCCATACCAGAGCTGGAACGACATGCCCTCCGCGGTGTCGTCGGCATAAGGGTTTGTCAAGGCGACGATCTCTGTCTCGAGGCCCGTGCGGCTGTCCTGTCCCGTGCCTTCGCCGACGGCAACCAACGCCTTGGAATAACGCGAATAGACCTCCTTGAAGGGTTCTTCAGCGAACCCGCGGGCGCTATGCGCTGCAAGGATGCCGGGAAAGGCCTTGTGTTCGCTGAAGCGGACGAAGGTCTCCCAGTCGTCGTAGTCGACTGTCGCATTGCGGGCCTGATAGACCAGCACGTTAAGTCCCTCGGGCAGTTCATTGATCTGGACGGCCGGAATGTCGCCGATGCGACCGGGGATGGGAAACGTGCTGCCGTCCACTACGTCGTCGAACCGCACGAACCGCTGCGGCAGATAGGGAAGATTTTGCCCTTCGAAATCCGATCCATTGACTATCTGCACGTTCAACGTAGCTTCCGGACTGACCGTGTAATCCTGAGGTTCAAGCCAGAGCTCGTGGGCGCTGACGGGGGACGCCAGCACGGCGAAAGCAAGGAAAAGACGACGCATGACAGGTTCCTTTTGGGTTGGTTTCAGGGTGTGGTTCCTGCGGGTTTTGTCAAGTTCGGTGCTGATGGCGGTCACGGTCGCGTCACCGGCGCGGGCGCACGAGGTGTTGCCGTCGATTACCGACATGACGCAGGACGGCGGGACGCTCGTCTTCGACATGCGGTTGAACATCGAGAGTTTTCTGGCCGGGATCGATCAGGCCGCAGTGGCCGATACCGACGAGGCAGCACAGGCTGCGACCTATGACGAGTTACACGCCTTGCCAGCGGCTGAGCTGGACGCGCAGTTCCGCGATTTCTGGCCACAGATGGCCGACAACATCACAGTGCGGGCCGGCGACGCGGTCCTGCCGCTGACCCTGACCACCGTGCAGGTTCCGGCAGTCGAGGACGAGAGCCTGTCCCGCCTGTCCAGCATCCAGTTCACGGCCCCGGTGCCAGAGGGGGCAGAGACCGTCCAGATCGGCTGGGTCCGGTCCTACGGCACACTTGTCGTGCGGCAGATGGGTGTGGATGATCCCTACGACGGATACCTTGAGGCCGGGCAGGTGTCGGACCCGATCGCCCTGACGGGCGGCAATGCGATGGGTGCCGCTGCGACCTTCTTTTCTTACGTGCCGACGGGGTTCGACCACATCGTGCCACTGGGCGTCGATCACATCCTGTTCGTGCTGGGCTTGTTCTTTCTGTCCACCCATCTGAAGCCGCTGCTGTGGCAGGTCAGTGCCTTCACACTGGCACATACCATCACGCTGGCGCTGGCGGCGCTGGGATATGTCACCGTGCCGGCCTCCATCGTGGAGCCGCTGATCGCCCTGTCCATCGCATATGTCGCGGTCGAAAATATCTTTCTGCGCACCCTGTCGCCGTGGCGACCCTTCATCATCTTCGGTTTCGGTCTGCTGCACGGGCTTGGCTTTGCCTCGGTCCTCGCGCAGTTCGGCCTGCCGGAACAGAACTTCGTGCCCGCGCTGATCGGCTTCAACATCGGGGTCGAGATCGGACAGATCTGTGTCATCGCCGTCGCCTACCTGTGTGTCTACATGGCGCGTGAGTATTCGGAGAAGGGCCTCCGCAGCGTGCCGGCGGCAGCGCTTTACCTGCTTGCCGCAGCGGCCGTGCTGGCGATTGCCGTGCCACTGTCGATCTGGGCCCCGGACCTGCTGGGCGACCTGTTTCCGCTGTTGGCGATCATTGCTGTCTTGCTGGGACTGTCGGGTGCGGCGGTCAACGTGGGGATGTATGACACCTATGCCCACATGATCGCGATGCCCGCATCGGTCCTGATCGCGCTGGTCGCCGTCTATTGGGTGATCGAGAGGGTATTCCTCTGACTGCGGGCGCATTTGCGGGTTGACCGGGCGGCGGCCATTTGTGACGGTCCCGCGATATGCAATCGGGGAAGGCCGACAGATGCGTAGCTCGCTTGTTCCACTGGTCGCGGCCTTGACCCTGCTGGCCTGCGCGCCGCAACCACAGCCCGAGGATCGCGCCGTCATCGCGGCCCGCAATGCGGCGGCGATCGACGGCTTCCTTGGGGCCAGTGTGCGCCCGGCCTTGCGGTTCTGCGTGGCGCAGCAGACCGGTGCCGCCCGCGACACCGCGGCCCTGACCGTTGCCGGGTTCACCCCGTCCAGCAGCGGCGCGCTGTCCAAACCCATCGCGGGCAATGTCGGCAATCCACCTGCGGACGGATCGATCTTCGTGGTCCTGCAAAGCGCCTGTCGGATCAGGGCGAACGGCTTTTCCATCAGCCCGACCGAAATCGACGCGGCCATAGCGCAGGAGATGTCGGCACTGGGTTACGCACGCGTGGCAGATGCCGAGGCGGGCAAACTCGGCGTCACGTCGGGCTCCACCGTCTTTCGCAAGGGTGAACGGATTGTCACGGCAAAGACGGGACATTCCGTCGTCACCGGCCGACCCTTCATGAGCATCGCGATCGACGCATCCTGAACCACCCCGCGCAGCCCCCACGACCACGCTTGCATTGCAGGCCTGTCCCGTTTATGGGACGCGCACGTATCCCGCAGGCGGGGGCGGGTGAGGCGGGGAGAAATCCCGTCTGATCCACCGGTTGGGCCATTTCGGCCTGATACCCCCGCCGAGGCTAAACCGGAAAAGGATAAGACCATGGCTCTTCCCGAGTTCTCCATGCGTCAGCTGCTTGAAGCTGGCGTTCACTTCGGCCACCAGACCGCGCGCTGGAACCCCAAGATGGGCGAATACATCTACGGTTCGCGCAACGGCATCCACATCATGGACCTGACGCAGACCGTTCCGATGCTGGAACAGGCGCTGCAGGTCATCCGCGACACCGTCGCCAAGGGCGGCCGCATCCTCTTCGTCGGCACCAAGCGTCAGGCGCAGGCCCCGATCAAGGACGCCGCCGAAAAATCCGCGCAGTTCTACATGAACCACCGCTGGCTCGGTGGCACGCTGACCAACTGGCAGACCGTGTCCCAGTCGATCAACCGCCTCAAGCAGATCGACGAAGCGGCGGAAAACGGCTTTGCCGGCCTGACCAAGAAAGAGCGTCTTGGCATGGAGCGTGAGCAGGGCAAGCTGACCGCATCGCTGGGCGGCATCCGCGAAATGGGCGGCGTGCCCGACCTGATCTTCGTCATCGACGTGAACAAGGAAGACCTCGCCATTCTGGAAGCGCAGAAGCTGGGCATCCCGGTCGTGGCCGTGGTCGATACCAACTGCTCGCCTAAGGGCGTGGATTACGTGATCCCCGGCAACGATGACGCCGCTCGCGCGATCCAGCTGTATTGCGACCTTGCCGCCCGCGCCGCCCTTGACGGCATGAGCGCGCAGCTTGGCGCGGCTGGCGTCGACATGGGTGCCATGGAAGAGCTGATGGCCGGAGAAGACGCTGCAACCGCCGACGCATAAGCGTCACGGACTGCGTCGAAAAGACAGGGCAGGGGCCACAGGCCTCTGCCCGCTTCAAATGAATTTCCCCTGCTTAGGAGAGTGAACATGGCAATCACCGCTTCAATGGTCAAAGAACTGCGCGAATCCACCGGCGCTGGCATGATGGACGCGAAAAAAGCGCTGACCGAAACCGATGGCGACATGGATGCCGCGGTCGACTGGCTGCGCACCAAGGGTCTTGCCAAAGCCGCAAAGAAATCCGGCCGCACCGCTGCCGAGGGCCTAGTGGCCGTGGCGACCGAAGGCGGCAAGGGTGTCGCGGTCGAGGTGAACTCCGAAACCGACTTCGTCGGCAAGAACGCTGACTTCCAGAAGATGGTCGGCAAGATCGCGACCGCCGCCATTGCCGTTGAAACGGTCGAGGACCTGAAGGCCACGTCCGTCGACGGCAAGACCATCGACCAGACCGTCACCGACGCGATCGCCGTGATCGGCGAGAACATGTACGTGCGCCGCATGGCGACCGTGCACGCGGCGAACGTCGTGTCTTACGTCCACAATTCCGTCGCACCCGGCATGGGCAGCATCGGCGTTCTGGTGGGCTTTGAAGGCACCGATACCGCCTTTGCTCGCCAGGTCGCAATGCACATTGCCGCTGCCAATCCGGCCGCACTGGGCGAAGCGGATCTGGACCCGGCGGTGGTCGAAAAGGAAAAGTCCGTCCAGATGGACATCGCCCGCGAATCTGGCAAGCCGGAAGCCGTGATCGAGAAGATGATCGTCGGCCGCATGGCGAAGTTCATGGCCGAGTCGACATTGATGGGTCAGGCGTTCGTCGTGAACCCCGACTTGACAGTCGAGAAGGCCGCCGAAGAAGCCGGGATCCGAATCACGGGCTTCGTACGCCTTGAGGTCGGTGAAGGCATTGCCGTCGAAAAGGAAGATTTTGCGGCAGAGGTCGCCAAACTGAACGGCTGATCAACCCTTCAATCGCGAGAATCAGGCGCGTCGGACCTTCGTCCGACGCGCCTTTTTCTTGCGCCTGTCATGCAGTCTGGAAACAGCTTGGCCGCGATGACGACATTGTTACCCAATCCTTAATTCAGCCATATTGATTT
>NZ_JBMERN010000042.1:0-31150 GCF_049310965.1 Loktanella sp. DJP18
TAAAACTTTAGGCTTGAAGTTTTGGGCCCATTACCGAATGATGCGGCGTGATATGTCGCGCCGCGTCCGGTTCCACGCACGCAGATCAGCAACCCGTTGCGGAAGGATTGGACAAGGGCATGACGGCGTTCCGACACCAGAATTCCGTGATGTTCCAGCATTGCGATCCGGCGGGCATTGTATTCTATCCCCGCTATTTCGAAATGATGAACGCGGTGGTCGAGACCTTCTTCGACACTGCCCTTGGGTGGTCGTTCCGGGACATGCACACGATCGACAAGGTCGGTGTGCCCACGGGGCGCATCGCGGCCGAATTTCATGCACCGTCCCGTCTGGGCGACACGCTGGATTGGAAATTGTCGTTTTCGCGGATCGGCGGTGCAAGCGCGGATTTTACTCTTTCTGCGGTTTGCGATGCAGAACGCCGCCTGTCCGTGACCGGGACGCTGGTGCTGGTCAACCTGGCCGCGATGACCTCGACCCAGTGGCCCGAGGTGCGCCGCGCCGCCCTGCAGACCTATCACGAGGGGACAGACCCATGACCACGATTACAGTTCACCCCGAAGGCTGGAAACCGGCAAAGGGTTATGCCAATGGCATGATCGGCGACGGGCGTGTCCTGTTCGTTGGTGGCCAGATTGGCTGGACGCCGGATCAGGTGTTCGTGGCCAAGGACTTCATCGGTCAGATGCAGCAGGCGCTGCTGAATATCCGGGCGATCGTCCGGGCTGCGGGCGGTGATGTCGCGGACATCGTGCGTCTGACATGGTTTGTGACGGACAAGCAGGAATATCTGGCCCACCAGAAACAGGTCGGTGCCGCATATCGCGATGTGATGGGCTACCATTTTCCGGCCATGACGATGGTCGTCGTGTCGGCTTTGGTCGAGGACGAGGCCCGGATCGAAATCGAGGCGACCGCCGTCCTGTCCCGTTAAGCGACCGCATCACCTTTCCCTGCTTTTGCAGTGACCTCCGCCATCGTTTGTTTTTAGTATATGCACCTGCATATTTTTTGGCTAGGGTTTCGATCAGGATCTAGGGAAAAACGGGGAGACTGCACATGCCGGCGACTGAAGTGATGAAAGATCTGGCCGTGAAGCTGATATCGGGAGAGATCCGGGTGGTCGATCTGTCGGGATCGCTGGGGCCCGATACGCCTATCCTGCAACTACCGCCGGACTTTGCAAAGAACACGCCGCGCGTCGAAATTCACAAGATCAGCGAATACGACAAGGACGGCCCCTTCTTTGCGTGGAACTGGATGGTCCTTGGCGAACATTCCGGCACGCACTTTGATGCGCCCCATCACTGGATCACCGGCAAGGATTATGAAGAAGGCTATACCGACACGCTTGACCTGCAGCGCGTGGTCGCCCCCGTCAACGTCCTCGACTTTTCAGCCGAAAGTGCTGCCGACGTCGATTTTCTGCTGACACCCGACCATGTGGAGGCATGGGAAGCCAAGCATGGAGAGATCGGTGCCGGTGAATGGGTCGTCATGCGGACCGACTGG
The DNA here is from genome assembly GCF_049310965.1 of Loktanella sp. DJP18. Lineage (NCBI taxonomy): Bacteria > Pseudomonadati > Pseudomonadota > Alphaproteobacteria > Rhodobacterales > Roseobacteraceae > Loktanella > Loktanella sp. DJP18. Next base: position 1,516 of record NZ_JBMERN010000042.1, read on the forward strand.
GACAAACGTGCCGGGGACGAGGCAGCATTTCTGAACGCCGACGACGCAGGTCCGCATTCCCCTGGTCCGACGCCCGCGTGTGTGGAGTATCTGCTGTCAAAAAAGATTGTCGGCTGGGGCACCCAGTGCATCGGTACGGATGCTGGGCAGGCGGGTGGCATGACGCCATCTTTTCCAGCGCATAATTTTCTGCATCGCGACAACTGCTTTGGCCTCGCATCGCTGGCCAATCTTGACAAGCTGCCCGCCAAAGGGGCAGTTCTTATCGCAGCGCCCCTCAAGATTGCGCGCGGCACCGGCAGTCCGATACGCGCCATGGCCCTTGTCGCGGGGTGATCGCGGTCGGGGCGGGATGCGCGTTCAAGGGTGAAATTGGCTGACCCTGTGCCGCGCCTTCTTGCAGCGCAGGGACCGCGCGCAGCGATGAAGCAGCGCGTCCTGCATCGCTGCGGCAACATAACCCTGGGCGTGAAAGGTCTGGAGGTCTGGATTTCGGATCGCAAACAGGACTACAGTCTTGCCATGGCCAAAGATCAAACCGATTCAAATACAATCGCACGCCCGGCGCAGACCCTGGGCGAAATCGGTCTTTCGCAGTATGCGCCGTATCTGATGAACCGGATCATGGGGCGTTACAACGCCAACGTTCAGGCCACTTTGCGCACGCAGAACCTGACAACGCCGAAAATGCGGACGCTTGCCATTCTTACCGTGGTGCCGGGCCTCACGATCAACGAATTGTCGGTTTATGCGGTGACGGAACAATCGACCATGTCCCGCACGCTCGAGGCAATGGAACAGGCCGGGCTTGTTCGCAGGCAGGCCCGCGACAGCGATGCCCGCGTGCGCGAGATATATTTGACCGACTCCGGCCGTGCGGAATTTGATGCAGCGTGGCCTGCGATGTATGCCCGTTCCGAAGACATGTTCACAGACATTCCGGACGCTGAACGTGCTGCGTTCGTGTCCACATTGCAGAAAATCCTGAATAACGTCCGGCTGCACGATATCTGAACGGGCAATGCCGATGCTGTTCCGCGCATTGATGAGACGATCCCTGCGCGGTCACTGGAAACCTGTGTGTTCGCACCATTTTTGACTGGCGCGGGGTGACCTTCTTCGCCAAGCTATATGCAAATGGATATATGGCGTTGAGGGGTGATCCTGAATGGCTGAACGATCGTTCAAGAGCGAAGTCGAGCAGTTGCGCATCGGGTCCGGCGAGGTCTTTCGGGGCGAGGGCATTCTTGCGATCACAAAGGCGCTTATGGAATGCGGCGTCGGCTATGTCGGCGGCTATCAGGGGGCACCGATCAGCCACCTGATGGACGTTCTGGCCGACGCAGAGGATTTGATGGCCGAGTTGGGGGTCCGGTTCGAGGCCAATGCGTCAGAGGCCGCCGCCGCCGCCATGTTGGCCGCATCCGTGCACTATCCGATCCGTGGGGCTGTCACGTTCAAATCGACCGTGGGCACGAATGTCGCGTCGGATGCCTTGGCCAATCTTGCCTCTGGTGGTGTGACCGGCGGCGCATTGATCATCGTGGGCGAAGACTACGGCGAAGGCTCCTCTATCATGCAGGAGCGGTCACATGCCTTTGCGATGAAGTCGCAGATCTGGCTGCTTGACCCGCGTCCCAACCTGCCGTCGATCACGGATGCGGTGCGGCACGGCTTTGCGTTGTCAGAGGCATCCAACACGCCCGTCATGCTGCAGGTCCGCATCCGCTGTTGCCACGTCCACGGGAGCTTTGTCGCGCGCGACAACCAGCGCCCGCCGCTGACCGTCCGGGATGCATTGTCCCATCCGCGGCGCGATACCAGACGGATCGTCCTGCCGCCCGCGTCCTTTCAGCATGAACATGAAAAGATCAATGTCCGCTGGCCGGCCGCTGTTGAATACATCAAGTCGCAACATCTGAACGAAGTCTTCGGCCCGGCGCAGGACAAGGGCAGCCCCCGCGTGGGTATTGTCTTGCAGGGTGGTATGTACAACGGCGTGATCCGTGCGCTGCAGCGACTGGGGCTGGCCGACGTCTATGGCGACAGCGCAGTCTCGCTGTATTGCCTCAACGTGACCTATCCTCTTGTGGACGACGAATTTCTGGAATTCTGCGAGGGAAAAGATGCCATTCTCATCGTCGAAGAGGGCCAGCCCGCTTATATCGAACAGGCCTTGCGCGCGCTGCTGCACAAGGCGGGCCATGCGATAAAAGTCGCGGGCAAGGACATCCTGCCCTTGGCCGGGGAATACACTGGGCGTGTCATGCTGGACGGAATCGAAGGTTTTCTGCAACAGCACGCCGCCGACATCTTGCCTGACCGGGCCCGCGCCCCGAACCGGCCGGAACCGGTGCCGGACCTTTCGCAGGTGGTGCCGGGGCGTCCCCCCGGCTTTTGCACAGGTTGCCCCGAACGCCCGATCTTTGCCGCAATGAAGCTGGTCGAGGAGGAGCTTGGCCCGCATCAGATCGCGGCAGACATCGGGTGTCATCTTTTCTCGATCATGCCTCCGTTCGAGATCGGCGGGACCACCATGGGGTATGGGCTGGGCCCGGCGTCGAACGCGGCGTTCGACGGCGGTGGGGAACGGCGTCCGATCTCAATCATGGGGGACGGAGGATTTTGGCACAACGGGTTGTCGTCTTCCATCGGCAACGCCGTATTTAACAAATCGGACGGCGTGACGATTATCGTGGACAATCATTATTCTGCCGCGACCGGGGGGCAGGACATCTTGTCGTCGCGGGCCACAAATCCGACGAAGCAGACCGGCAATCCGATCACTCGCGCACTCAAGGGGGTCGGTGTGGGCTGGATACGTCGGGTGGACCATACCTACGATGTCGGGCGGATGCGCAAGGTCTTGAAAGAAGCGTTGACGACAGGCCACGTCGGGCCGAAGGTGATCGTCGCGTCCTCTGAATGCATGCTGAACAAACAGCGCCGGGAAAAGCCGATACTTGCAAAAGCGATCCGGGACGGGCGCCGGGTCGCGCGACCAAAGTTCGGTGTGGACGCGGACATCTGCACCGGCGATCACGCCTGCATGCGGCTCTCGGGTTGTCCATCGCTGACGCTGAAGATGCCTGACGATCCGCTGCGCCACGACCCGGTGGCATATATTGACCAGACCTGCGTTGGTTGCGGAAATTGCGGAGAGGTCGCCGACGCGGCGGTGCTGTGCCCGTCGTTCTATCAGGCCGATCTGATTCACAACCCAACGGTGCTGGAGGCGCGGATTGCACGGTGGCAGGCCGGTATCATAGGCTGGTTGCAGGACCGCCGTGCGGTCCAGCACCTGTCGGTCGGCGCGGTGGAATGACCAAGGTTGCGCTCCCATCTGGTCGTTCCCCCGAGGCGGCGTTGGATCAGATTGTCAAACTGGCGATCATGGCGGTCGGCGGGCAGGGCGGTGGCGTATTGACCGCCTGGATCGTCGATCTGGCCGAACGCAATGGCTATGCGGTTCAAGCAACCTCGGTTGCGGGCGTCGCACAGCGCACCGGGGCCACCATCTATTATGTCGAGATGCTTCCGGCGTCCGACCGACTGCCTGTGCTGGCGCTGGCCCCCTCTGAAGGCGACGTCGACATCCTGATCGCCGCCGAGATGATGGAGGCGGGCCGCGCCATCATGCGCGGCTTTGTTACGCCGGACCGGACGACGCTGATCGCATCCTCGCACAGGGCACTTTCCGTGTCCGAAAAGATCGTGCCGGGCACAGGGCTGGCCGATAGCGATGCCGTGCATCGGGCGGCCAGCGAAAGTGCAGCGCGCATCATTGTCTTTGATATGGAAGAAATGGCGCAGGAAGCAGGTTCCGTCATCTCGGCAAGCCTCTTCGGCGCGCTGGCGGGATCACGCGCCTTGCCCTTTCCCGACGACAGCTACCGCGATACCATTCGCGCCGCCGGGCGCGGGGTTGCGGCATCGCTTCGCGCTTTTGATTGCGCCTGCGCAGCCGCGGCGGCGACGTCCGATAATGCCGCGCGAACACCTTTACCGGATTTGTCAAAACCGATCGTCGCCCACCCCGACGTGCCTGATACCGCAGATGGACCCGCGACACAGGTCGCGGCGTGGAATGACTTGACACTTCGCCTGGCGGCATACCCAGCGCCGGTTGCAGAAGTTGCCCATCTGGGTCTGCGCAAGCTCTTGGATTATCAGGATATCGCCTACGCCGCGGATTACCTGAATCGGCTCGATTCACTTTTGCAGCAGGACCGGGCCGCCAGCGGATCAGACCATGAGTTTGCCTTCGCGTCGACGGCGGCCAAGTATCTGGCGAACGCAATGACCTACGATGATCTGTTGAGGGTTGCGGATCTCAAGACCCGCAAAGGCCGCATGCAGCGGATCGCACAGGAAATGCAGTCAACCGACGCAACGCTGGTCCATGTGACCGAATACCTGCATCCAGGGGCTGCCGAGGCCATCAGCGTCATGCCCCGCTGTCTGGGCCTTTGGGTCGAGGCGCGACCCCGGGTGGTGCGCGGACTGGACCGTATCGTCAACCGGGGGCGCCGGACGCGGACCGACCGCCTGCCGTCGTTTCTGCTCTTGTATGCTGTAGGTGGTTTGCGGCGTTGGCGACGCAGTCTGTTGCGGCATGAAAGGGAAATGGCGCATATCGACGACTGGATTGCGACTGCAAGCGCGCGCCTGCCAACCGACTATCGCCACGCGGTCGAGACGTTGAAGATCCGCCGCCTGATCAAAGGATACAGCGATACCCACAGCCGCGGTATGAGCAAATTCGCGCGGGTCATGGCGGGTGCAAAACTGGTGTCAGGACGCGATGACGCCGCTGACTGGACGGCCCGCCTGATCGCAGCGGCGCTTGCAGATGCCAAGGGGGATGCCCTCGACGGTGCGCTCGCCACGATCCGGTCCTTTGCCAGGCAAGGCGGCGCCTAGGCGGGTCAGGTCATGTCTTTCAGACAGGCCGCCAGTCGGTCGAGGCCCAGTTGAAGCTGCGTATCGGCCCCACCGCCGACACCAAGCCGGATATGATGTGGCAGATCATAAGCAGCCCCCGGCAATAGAAACGTGCGATAGGGCGGGGCCAGCAGGGCGCGGGCAAAGACTTCTCCGTCCAGCCCATCGGGTAAATGCGCCAGACCGATCAGACCGGCTTGGGGCCGGATCCACGTCAGGCCCGGTGTCGCGCGAACGAACGCGTCCATCCGGGCCAATCCGGCCTGACCCTCTGCGCGTGCTGTGGCAAGGGCAGAGGCAAGGCGGGTGGGACGCAGCGCAATTTCCGCGATGACTTCTCCCATGATGTTCATGATCTCACTTGAATTTTCGCGCAGAATCAGGGCGTCCATCACGAGTGATGGATCCCGGCAGATCAGCCATCCCGTGCGCAACCCCTGAAGCCCCAGTGCCTTTGACACACTGCCGGTGGTGATGCCGCGCTCGTAAAGACCTGCCACCGACGGCGCGCGCGGACCTTCCCATTCCAGACCGGCATAGACCTCATCCACCAACAGCCAAGCACCGGCGGCGCGGGCAATGTCGACCGCCTCGACCAACGCGCTCGCGTCCATCATGCGGCCCGTCGGATTGTTCGGATTGGTGAGGAATACGAGTTTCGTGCCCGGTGTCACAGCATCCCGCAAGCGGTCCAGCGGCAGGCGCCAATCGTCCGCCTCGTCCCTTGGAACAGCGACGACGTCGGCCTGCTGGGCGCGGCCCAGAACGGCCGCCTGCGGCCAGCCAGGCGTGTCGGTCACCAGCCGGTCACCGGGCTGCAAAAGCTGGCGCAGCACAAGGTAATTTGCCTCGGCCGCACCGGCGGTGACCAGAACGTCGTCGGCCGAACAGATGCCGGTCAGGCCGGCCTGTGTCAGAATGTGGTCGCGCAAGGCTGGCAGACCCCGGAAGGAACGCTGGTTCCAGTCCAGAGAGAGATTGGGGTCGAGGTCGCCCAGAAAATCGCCCAGCTGCGGCGAGGTCGAAAGCGAGAACCCGACGATGGCCTCGGGGGTCTGGGCGGTCGTCTCGAGGAGGTAATCGAAGAGCTTGTGAATCTGGACTTTCATCGGCATGTTTTCCCCATGATGGATATTGCTCTGCTCAAGGGACGGCCAGCCCGTCTGACCGTTCTGAATTTTGGATCATTCCGGGTGCACGCCGGGCCGCGCGACATTGGGATTTGCGGCTTTCTGATCACGACTAACGCCGGCGAACACGTCCTGATCGACAGCGGATTTCCTGCCAAATACGCGGATGATCCCCACCGGGCGACCGAAGAGGACAACCTTGGCATCTTCGGCGCGGTCCTGTCGATCACCACCGACAACATGCCGGCTGCACAACTGGCCCTTGCGGGTGTCAGTCCCAAGGATATCGACCTGTTCATCCTGACACACACTCACATCGACCATCTGGGTGGGTTGTTCGATTTTGTACAGGCGCCGTTGCTGATCTCGGCGACTGAACGCGCCTTGCCCAAACCGCTGTATTGGAGTGGTGGGCAGCCGTGGGACTGGCCGGATCGGCAATATGTCACGGTGGTGGACGATGCCCGCATCGGGCCGGGGTTCGAACTGTTTCATGTGCCGGGCCACGCTCCAGGGCAAATCGCGTTCCTGCTGGAGCTGCCGCAAACCGGACCGGTTCTTTTGGCGTCCGACGCGATCTCTCGCCCCTCCGAGATGGACGAGGCCTTCGATACCGCGTGGCGCCCGGAACAGGCCATCGCCAGCGCCGCGCGATTGATGCAGATCGCGCAGCAGCGGGACGCCTTCGTCATCTACGGTCACGGTCCCGATCAATGGCCTACCCTGCGCAAGTCGCCCGCCTTCTACGATTAGCGGACATCGCGCCCCTGGTTCAGGATGATGACGTTGCCGCTGCAGATGTCGCCAGCCTGTGACATCAGAAACCCTACCCAGGCGGCGATTTCTGATGGTTGCATGGGGCGTCCGTGGGGCATCTGCGCGATCGCTGCGGCCAGCACCTCTGCGCTGACGACATTGAACAGCGGGGTTTCCGTCATGGCGGGGGCGATGGAATTGACCGCGATCCTGTCACGGGCATAGCGACGCGCCAGATCCTTGGTCAGCGTGTCCAAAGCGGCCTTGGACGCGCGGTAGTGAGGCGGATCAAAGACGTCGAAGTTGTAAGCACCGTTCGACGAAATGTTGACAATCTTGCGCACGCCGTCGCGCCCCGCCATCAGCGGCACGGCGGCCTGACAGCAATGAAAGGCTGCGTTGAAGTTTAACTGCATCTGCGCTTCAAGTTCTTGGTCGGGGATGTCCGGAAACGCGGACATGAAGCAGGTGCCGGCATTGTTCACAAGCCCGTCCAACCCGCCGATGGCGGCAAAGGTCTCTCTGATCGCGGTGGGTTGCATCAGATCGATGGTATGGCACTGCACCGCATCTCCGTGCAGGTCGACCAGTTCCGCCAGCCCGTCCGCATCCCGGTCAAGTGCTGCCACGGTCAGGCCGTCGTCGATCAACCGTGCGACAATGGCACGACCCAACCCCCCTGCAGCGCCTGTCACCGCCACTCTTCGATCCATTGCCGATCCTCCGATGCTTGTGGTTTTCCATCCTGTGGATTAACTTGCATTTGCATATGATGAGAGGCAAGGGCATGCGCGAGATTCAAGGCGAAATCCGCTTGCCGACCCAAGAACTGCGCGACGACATCCCGTTTTTCACCAAGACGCTCGGCATGCGCCTTGATATGATCTTTCCTGCGGACGACCCTTCGGTCGCTGTCTTTTCGGGTCATGGACTGCGCCTGCGTATTGAAAAGGGGGCATGCGAAGCTGCCGGCACCCTGCGGTTGCGGATGGAAAATCCCGACGAATTCGCCCATGGTGCGCGGGTGCTGACCGCGCCCAACGGGACGCGGATTGAAATCGATGATATGCATCCGCCGCTACTTATGCCAGAGCCGGTCAGCTCTTTCATCGTCCGGCGTCTGGCCGATAAGGCACCTTGGATCGTGGGACGCGCGGGCATGCACTACCGGGACCTGATCCCGGACCGGCTCGGTGGTTCGATCATCGCCAGCCACATCCGCATTCCCGACGGTGGCCCGGTGCCGGACACGGTGCATTACCACACGGTCGGGTTTCAGCTTATCTTCTGTTACCGCGGCTGGGTCGATCTGGTCTACGAGGATCAGGGCAAACCGTTCCGCCTGCATGCAGGCAGTTGTGTGATCCAGCCCCCGCAGATCCGGCACCGCGTGCTTTATGCTTCTGACAACATCGAAGTGATCGAGGTCGGCGTGCCGGCAGAGCACGTCACGACAATCGATCACGTGATGACCCTGCCCAACGGCCCTGCCAACCCGAACCGCACGTTTCAGGGCCAGCACTTTGTTCATCATCGCGCCGAAGACGCGACATGGGTGACGTTCCGCCTGCCGGGCTACACCGCCCGCGATACGGCCATCGCGGACAATACCGCCGACATGGCGGGCGTCTCCGTTATCAGGCGTGCACAAGGCGATCCGGTCTGGGCCATCCACGATGCCCCCATCCTCTTTACCTTCGTCATGGAAGGCGGCATGACCCTTGAGGGCGAGGGTCGTGATCCCTACCGGTTGGCGCCGGGCGATGCCTTTGTCGTGCCGCCGGGCCATGCGACGCGTTACGCTGATCCAACCGACGACCTTCAGCTTCTCGAAGTCTGTTTGCCGGGCACATTTGCCACGGTGCTGACATGAGCGACTTTGCCTATTTCCTGAATCATTCCATCGGTCAATATCCGGGCAAGGCTGCCGACATGACAGCGGCCACGGCAGAGTTTGCCCGGATCTGGGGGGCGGGCGACGACTCTCAATGGCCGCAGGTGTTGGCTGCGAGGTCAGCATTCATCAGCCTGTGGCAGGACCTGATCGACGCGCCTGCTGGCACGCTGACCACGACCGAGTCTGTGACCGCTGGTCTTTACACGGTCCTTGGCGCCCTGCCGCCCGAAATGCTGACCGGCAGGCGTGTACTGGTGTCTGCCGACTGCTTTCCCAGCCTGCATTTCCTGCTTGCCGGCCTTGCGCAGCGTCGCGGTTTCACGCTGGAAACCGTACCTTTGAGGGCCGGTGAAAACTGGGTGCGGGAGGATGATCTGATGTCTCGACTGGGACCGGACGTGGCCCTTACACTGGTCACGCTTGTCACATCGACCGCCGGATACCGCGCCGATCTGGACATATTACTGCCGGCGATCCACGGATGCGGGAGCCTTGTGGTCCTTGATCTGACGCAGGGGATCGGGGTCGTTCCGGTCTCTCTGACAACCTTGTCTGCCGACATTGTCATCTCTACATCACTGAAATGGCTATGTGGCGCGCCCGGAGCGGGGATCCTGCAAGTGGCGACAGACCTGTTGCAAGCCTGCGCGCCGGAATTGCGGGGCTGGTTTAGCCAGCCGGACCCATTCTCGTGGGATCTGGAAGGTTTCCAGTACGCGGATGATGCCCGTAGGTTCGATGCGGGAACCCCGGCACCACTGGCAGCCGTCGCTTCTCTTCCCGGACTGCGCTGGCAGGCCGGGCAGGGCTGTGCGGTGCTTCTCAATCATGCGCAAGGTCTGGGTGACGTCATTCTCGATGGTTCAAGAGCATTGGGGCTGACCGCCGCCACGCCGCCGGAGCGCGCCCGCCGCGGGGGCAGCGTCATGCTGCGTCTGCCAAGCGACTGCGACCCGCGCGCGGTCGTGGCCGGGCTCCGCGCCGCAAACGTCTATGCGGATGCACGCGGTGCGGTTCTGCGCCTGTCCCCCGGGGCCACGACGACGACCAGTGACGTGAACAGACTGATGTCCAGCTTGCGCGATCTTCTGTGACGGCGCACTTGCAAGATTCGCCCTTCCTTTCTGTAACTTAAAGGCTTCTGACATGACCGGACACGTAACGCGCAAACATTTGTTCGAGCTTCCCGAGGGCGTCATCTATCTGGACGGGAACTCTTTGGGGCCGTTGCCGACATCGGTTTCGGAATACGTCGGACGTATGGTTGTCGATGAATGGGGGCAGATGCTGATCAGAGGATGGAACAACGCAGGTTGGTTCACCCAACCCGGCCGCGTCGGCGACATGATCGGTCGCTTGATCGGGGCGCCGGCAGGGTCTGTGATGGCGGGCGATACCCTGTCGATCAAAGTTTTTCAGGCCTTGGCGGCGGCCTTGCAGATGAAACCGGGCCGCAAGGTTGTCCTGACCGACAGTGGCAACTTTCCGACCGACGTCTACATGGCACAGGGCCTGCTGGATCTGGTCGATCAGGGACATCGCCTGCGCATCGTCGCACCGGAAGAGGTGGCAGAGTCGATGGGTGACGACATTGCGGCTGTCTTGCTGACCGAAGTCGATTATCGCACCGGGCGACGGCACGAGATGGCCGAAATCACGCGCGCAGCACAGGCAGCGGGATCGGTCATGATTTGGGATCTGGCCCATAGCGCCGGTGCTTTTCCGGTCGATCTGGCAGGGTCCGGCTGCGAATTTGCGGTCGGTTGTACCTACAAGTATCTGAACGGGGGGCCCGGCGCGCCGGCTTTCATCTATGTTCACCCCGATCTGGCAGAAAAGGCACGACCCGCGTTGCAGGGCTGGATGGGCCACAACTCCCCTTTTGCGTTCGATATCGATTACCAGCCCGCCGGCGGGGTGGAGCGGATGCGCGTTGGCACGCCGCCCGTCATCCAGATGTCAGCGTTGGAAAAAGCCCTCTCGGTCTGGGACGGTGTTACGCTGTCGGATGTACGCACTGCCTCGATCGCGCTGATGGAGCAATTGATCGCAGAGGTAGAAGCGCGTTGCCCGCAACTCACTCTCGCAAGCCCGCGCGACACACAACGGCGGGGCTCTCACGTCTCGTTCAGATTCAAGGATGGCTATGCCGCGATGCAGGCGCTCATTGACCGTGGCGTCATCGGGGATTTTCGCGCCCCTGACATCATGCGCTTTGGGGTCACACCGCTTTATCTGGACGCGGCAGACATCACAGCGGCGGTCGACATCATGGCAGAGATACTTTCGACCGAGGCATGGCGCGATGAGAAATATCAGGCGCGCGGAGCCGTCACCTAGGAAGGCAGACACGCCAAACACTCGGTGTGATCTCTCGGCGAAGTTCAAAGTTCCGTTACTGCGTTTTACTCTTCCCGGTTTTGGATTTCCATAAGGTTCATTTCAAAGACTTCAGCCGGTGTCCGATAGCCCAGGCATTGCGCGGCGTGGCATTGAGGCGGCTGCAAATCGATCTCAATTATCGATTTTCAGCGCCGTTGGATAGGTCGAACGAGGCAGGTAATGGACATGCATGCGCGGGATGATCTTGATCGGATGCTCACGCGGCTGAATCTGACGGCGATAAGGGACTAACCGGACAGCCTGCTGGACTAGGTCGTGCGGGGGGAGATGAACCTGCGCGATGCGCTGGCCTTTCTGTGCGAGCGCCAGATCGCCCGTAAAGACCAACGCCGGATCGACATGAGCTTCGGGTTGGCGAAGTTTCCATTTGTGCGGGACATCACAGGCTTCGACTTTACCGCCCAACCCTCGGTCAATCGTGCGCAGATCCGCGACCTTGCGAGGGGGCGCTTCATCGCCAACGGCGATGCCCTCTTGTTGCTGGGGCCTCCCGGCGTTAGCAAGACGCAGCTGGCAGTGGCGCTCGGCCGGGCGGCAATCGTCGCCGGCTACACGGTGCTCTTCACCGGTGCGATAGAACTGGTGGCCAACAGGCTGCAGGCCGGCCCGCGATCCTCGAAAAATGATGATCAGACCTGTCGATTTGGATCAACTACCCTAGACATTCTCGGCGGAGCTGCGGCTGATGGAACGAGCGGCGCTGCTTGCGTGACAGCCAGATCCCGGCGTCCTGTATCCATTTGCGCAGCGTCTCACGCGAGACCTTCAGATCTTGGTCTTCTGCCAGCTTCTCGGCAGCGAATGTGGGCCCAAAATCGCTGAACTTCGCTCTAACCAACGCCACTGCGAACTCACGCTCCTCCCACTGTGTCAGCGTAGTTGTCCGCCGCTCTACTTTCCACTATTTTACAGGTGGGCGGGATAGGACAATGACTTGGGATATTCACCGCAACGTAAGGCGGCTGTGCTGAAGCGGATGCTGCCGCCGGCTGGGAAGTCCATGAGCGCGAGAGTGCAGAGCTGGCGGTCACCCTGATCCGGCGGGCTACAGCCGCCCGCGCGTGATCAACGACAACCCCTTCTCCGAGGCCCTGTTCCGAACCTGCAAACACCGTCCAGACTGGCCGACGAAGGGTTTTGCCACCAAAACTGACGCCCAAGCTTGGGTGAAATCCTTCGCGACATGGTATAAAGGCGAGCACCTACAAAGCGCCATCCGCTTCGTCACGCCAGACACGCGCGACGCTGGCCATGATCGTGCTACGCCGGCAAATCGCACCACTGTCTATGCAAATGCACGGGCGCAAAGCCCGTAACGCTGGTCAGGCAAAACCCGCAACTGGCGACCAACCGCAGCCGTCTGGCTCAACCCCAAAACCGAAATCAGCGCCTCTGAAATCAGAGACGCCGCATGAAATCGGCGGACAACCCGTTTGACAAACACCGACCGCAGGGTCGATCCAATTGTTGGACTTGCGACCACACTCCTTGTGCCGGATGGCACTAGGACCTTCGCTCTAAAAATCCTTCAGCGGCCTGTGGACGTGTCGTCGGCTCAGTCCCAGCACGTTGGCAGCGGTCACAGTCGTCATGATACCACATGTCGCCTGGCTCAGCGCATCAATGCGGTTCAGTTTGCGTTCGCTCATGATGATCAATCCCACGGCCACACTCCAATCCTGTTTGATCGTCATCGACGTGTGACACTTCTTGCAGATCTCAATCATTCAGATTTTGGACGGGCAGGGTCAGTCTATCAAACGCCGTTCTCAGCGATCATCGAAGATGCCAAGAAAGGCACCGAGGCGGAACGCATGGACACGCAATTTCTTTAGAAAGGGTTTCACATGCTCAACGCCCGCAATGACCGGACCATAGCGCCCCTGTTGTGGTTGGTGGCCATTGTCCCCAAGGCCAAGCCCACATTCCAGCATATGCCAAAGGTATCGCCGCCAGCCGCGCCGCCAGCCGCAGTCTGCACCGATCCGGTTCAGCTTATGGCGCGGCCAGCACCCTTCGCTAACCGTGCTTTCCACGAAAGCGATCTGCGCCGCGTGATAGGCTCCGATGCCTACGAACAGCGCGTGGCCGCGATCCAATCGACCTACGACGCCCCCCGCTTCGCGGCCCAGCTTGCCGTTCACGGTCAGGCGGTGAGGGAAGGGACCATCGACCGATGAAACAGCTTTCGATCCTTGCCATACTGGCCTCTGTCAGCCCCGGGGTCGCCTTCGCTGAATGGTGTGATCGGCGTTGTTGCACAACTCTGACCTCGGAGAATTAACATTGCGGATCCCTACGTTAAGACGGTCAGCAAGGGCTAGCCATCGCCCGCCCGGTACCGCATGGCGAACTGGTTCAGCTAGACCGCGTCGCTTTGCAAGCGCGGGTCGCTTCTGGTCTGGTTGGACAAGGACATGACCTCGCTCGCACCGCATGACGGCAATCCCTGTCGCCCTGCGGTGTTCTCAGATGCGGCGATCCAGTTCTGTCTGACCATCAAGGTCCCGTTCAAGCTGTCGCTCCGGCAAACGACCGGGATGGTGGCCAGCTTGCTCAAGATGGCGGACCTGGACTGGCCGGTGCCCGACCTCGACACCGTGTGTCGGCATCAGAAGACACTGGCCGTCCACATCCCCTACCAGTGTGCCGATGGCCCTCTGAACCTGCTGGTGGACAGCACCGGGATCAAGGTTCTCGGCGATGGCGAAAGGTAGGAGCACGATGTTCAGGGCCGACGCCAATGGCGCAAGGTGCGTCTGGCCGTGGACACCGCCATTCCGGACATTCGGGCGGTGGAATTCACGCCCAGTAGCTACGGTGACAGCCCCATGCTACCGGAATTGCTCGATCAGATTCCAGAGGGCGAAGACATCGGCACAGTGACCGCCGAGGGCACCTGTGACACGCGCCACCTCCCGACCGCTATCATCGACCGGCGGACCGCTCCAATCATTCCGATCCGCAAGAACGGCCGGCCCTGGAAAGAGGGCTGCCCCGCCGCGATCGCGCGACATGGATTCCTGCGTGCTACCCGGCACTACGGCAGAGTACTCTGGAAACGGTGGACGAGATACCACGTCGGACGCCGAATCGAGGCAAAGACGCGGTGCCTCAAGGCATTTGGTGAACGCATCGCGGCAAGAGACCCCGACCGCCAGATGGCCGAAATCCAGATCCGCATCGCATTGATGAACCGCTTCTAGCCCCTCGAAACGGCCGACATCATTCGCGTGTCCTGACGCTGACGGGGAAAGAGGCCACCATGCCTCAGCCGGTAGCTGCGCAACAACGCCCAGCCTATCCTAAAATAATATGTCAGATCGTGGTTGGGCGTCGTGACGCTGAACGCCAGGCAAGACGCACAACATTTCAAACAGCAGACCCGCGCCCGCCACGGCCGTGTTGCCAGCCAGATCATACGGCGGCGACACCTCGACAAGGTCGGCACCGACTACGTTCAACCCTGCGCAACCGCGCACGATCTCCATCCCCTGTTGGATCGTCAGGCCGCCGATTTCGGCAGTGCCGGTGCCGGGGGCATAGGCGGGGTCCAGACTGTCGATATCGAAGGTCAGATAGACCGGAGTGTCGCCGATCATCTGCCGGATTTGTGTCATTAGGGGAGTCAGTGACTTGTGCCAGCAGGACTCTGCCGGGATCACCTTCCAGCCCTTGTCGCGACCCCAGTTGAAGTCCGCAGGCGCATAGCCGGTGCCGCGCAGGCCGATCTGGAAAACCCTGTCGTCGATCAGGCAGCCATCCTCGTGCGCGCGGCGGAAAGGGCAGCCGTGTGCTATCTCTTCACCGAACATGGCCTCGTTCGTGTCGGCGTGAGCGTCGACATGGATCAGGGCGACGGGGCCGTGCTTTGCCTTGATCGCCTTCAGGATCGGCCAGGACAGCGTGTGATCGCCGCCGAGGGTCAATGGGATCACGTCATGGGTCAGGATCCGGTGGTAGTGATCCTCGATGATCTGGACGGATTTCTTGAGGTCGAAGGTGTTGATCGGCACGTCACCGATGTCGGCGACCTGCAGGCTGTCGAAGGGGGCGGCCCCGGTTGCCATGTTGTAAGGGCGCAGCATCCGGCTTTCGTCGCGAATCTGGCGCGGACCAAGGCGCGTGCCCGGGCGGTTCGAGGTCCCGATGTCCATCGGCACGCCGACGAAGCAGGCATCCAGCCCAGCAGCGCTGTCTTGTGTGGGCAGGCGCATCATCGTGGCGGGACCGCCAAAGCGGGGCATCGTGTTGCCGCCAAGCGGCTGGTTAAAGTCGGTCATATCAGGCTCCTTTGGCGCGCAGCCAGTCGGTGATGATTTGGCGGTGGCGATCGCCTCCGTAGGACGGAAAATGCCCGCCATGAACGGTCTGCACGGGCAGGTCCAGCAGGCGTTTCATGCTGGCGACGTAATCGGCCTGATCCTGCGGGTCGTCGCTTTCGATCAGGGGGCCGTCATAGACGATGTCGCCGGAAACGAGAAGCCCGGTCGCCTGTTCCCAAAGGGCGATGCCGCCCGGGCTGTGGCCGGGGGTATGGATCACCTCGAAGCTGCGGTCGCCGAGGTCGATGACGTCGTGGTCCTGCAGGATGCGCGTCGCGGGGGCGGATTTCACGGTGTAAGTGGTTGATTGATACGGTGCGGGCGGCAGGGTTGTGAAGATGTCGTCGGTGACGTAGGCGTTGGCAAAGGTATTGGCGCGGGTGGGGTTGGCGAGAATGTCCGCCTCTGCGGCGTGGCACAGGCGGCAGGGGAATTCGTGGTGCGTGCCGACGTGGTCGAAATGGGTGTGGCTAGCGACGGCATCCAGAGGGCGTTCGGTGACCAGCGGCACCCATTTGCGCAAGGACAGCACTCCCATACCGCTGTCGACCAGCATGTCCCGGTCGCGGCCACGGATGTGCCAGACGTTGCAGCGAAAGAACTCCTTGATGTGCGGCTCGTCGATCCAAGTCACCCCGTCCGAGAGTGTTCTGACGCGGTACCAGTCCTTTGGATGGGCCCGGTTCATGCGGACTCCTTCAAGGCGACGATGCGGGACGCGAACAGAGGCACCGTGGTGTCCACGGGCGGCAAGTCACCCAACTGCAGGTGTGCAACATAGAAGGTCTTGCGGTCATCCTCGCTGCGAAAGTGGCAGCGATGGTAAGTTCCGAAGAAGGCCGTGCTTTCCAGCCGCGCGGGGCCGAGGGAGACGTCGCCGGCCAGGCCGACGTTTTCCGGTCGGACGCCGTGGATTGCGTTGGTGTCGGTCGCGATCAGACCGGCGGGAATGCAGTTCATGTCACCCATGAAATTCGCCGTGAACAGGGTCTTGGGGTGCATATAGATTTCCTCCGGCGTGCCGAAATCCTCGACCTTTCCGTGGTTCATCACGACGATGCGGTCGGCAATTGCCATCGCTTCCTCCTGATCATGGGTCACGTGGACGAAGGTAGTGCCGACCTTGCGCTGGATCGCCTTCAGCTCGTCCTGCATCTGGCGGCGCAGTTTCAGGTCCAGCGCGCCAAGGGGTTCGTCCAGCAGCAGAACGTCGGGATCGACGGCTAACGCGCGGGCCAAGGCCACGCGCTGGCGCTGCCCGCCGGACAGTTCGTGCGGCTTGCGCGCCGCCTTGTCGCGCAGGCCGACGAGGTCGAGCATGTCGTCGGCCTTGGCGTGGCGGGCGGCACGGCCCATCCCCTTCATCCGCAGCCCAAAACCCACGTTGTCGCGCAGGGTCATGTGGGGAAACAGGGCGTAGTCCTGAAACATCGTCGTCGTGGGACGATGTCGGGGGGCCACGCCGTCCATGTCGCGGCCGCCGATCAGGACGGTGCCGCTGGTCGGGGTCAGGAACCCGCCAAGGATCGACAGCAGCGTGGACTTGCCGCAGCCCGACGGCCCCAGCAACACGACGAATTCGCTCGCAGCGAACGACAGGTCGATCCCGTCCAGGGCGCGGAAGGTGCCAAAGGTCTGGCTGATGGCGGACAGGGCGACGTCGGCGGTCATGGCTTCGGCTTTCTGAAAACGGTCAGTTCAAGGATGATCAGGATCGCCACGGACACAAGGAACACCAGCGACCCGATCGCATTGGTCGCGGGCGACAGGCCGGATCGCAGCATCGACCAGATCTCGACCGGCAGGGTCACGTCAAAGCGGGTCAGCAGAAAGGCGATGATGAATTCGTCCCAGCTGAAGGTGACGGACAGGAAGAATGCAGCCAACAGGGCGGGTTTCAGCATCGGTGCTGTGACCAGCGTGACGACCTGCCATTCGGACGCACCCAGATCGCGGGCGGCGCGTTCGGCGGTTTTCTGATGGTCGCCCATCGCGGCGAACAGGATCGCAAAGCACAGGGGCTGGTTGATGACGACATGGCCGATGCCCGTGGCCCACAGGGACGGGCGGACGCCGATGGTGTTGAACAGGCTGAGCAGGCCAAGCGCGATGATCAGGTAACTGACTGTCATCGGCGCGATCAGGACACCGCGCATGACGACCGATCCGGGCAGATGCACGCGCGCCAACCCCTGCGCCGCCAGAAATCCCAACGACAGCGCGACGGTGGACGACACCAGCGCCACGAACAGCGAATTGCGCAGCGCCGCCATCAGATCGCCGTCCCCCAACACCTGCGCATACCACTTCAACGACGGCCCGTCGAAGGGCGGCACAGGCAACCGACCTGATTGAAAGGAAAACACCACCAGCACCACGACGGGCAAAAAGATGAAGGCGAAGATCGCGATAAGGTAGGCCCATGAGAGGACGCGCATCAGACGCGGTCCATCTTCAGCCAGCGGGCTGTGGCAGCGTAGGCCAGCGTTACCAGGACCATCAGCACGACCGACAGGGCAGAGGCCATTGGGAAATCTCCCCGCCGCCCCAGTTGCAGCATGATCAGTTGCGGCATCGACAGCTCATTGTTGCCGCCAAGGATCTGCGGCGTGATGTAGTCGCCGATGCACAGCACGAAGGTCAGGAAGGCCCCGGTCATGATGCCGGGCAAGGTCAGCGGCAGGATCACCAGCCGCAGGGTCTGCCAGCCGCTAGCCCCCAGATCGGCGGCGGCGCGGGCATAGTTCGGTGACAGCTGGATCAGGTTGGCGTAAATCGTCAGGGTCAGCAACATTACGAAGAAATGCACAAAGCCGATGACCGTGGCAGTCCGCGTCGCCATGATCTGGATCGGGGCATCCAGCAGGCCAATGCCGATCAGGCCCTGCATCAGAACGCCGTTCTGCCCCAGCACAAGCGCCCAAGCGTAGGATCGCACGACGTAGGACGTCCAGAACGGCAGCACCGCCAGCATGATCGCCAACCGTTGCCAGCGCGGGGGCACGCGGGTCGCGATGATCCAAGCCAGCGGCCAGGCCAGCAGGACAGAGATCACGGTGACCGTCATCGTGATCTCGAGCGAGACGAAGACGCCCTTGAGCAGTGACGGGTCGGTGAAGATCTTGATATAGTTCCCCATATCGAAGCTCTGCACGATCTCTCGACCTTCCAGGTGCGCGAGGCTCAGCAGGACCATCGCGGCAAAGGGCACGAGGAAGAAGGCCAGTGTCCAGAGCAGGGCAGGGGCGACGAATGTAACGGCCGTGCGCCGTTCGGCGCTTGCGATGCTGGTCATGCAGGGGGTCCGGTCCGGGGGCAGGTGGCCTTGGCGGTCAGCCGCCAAGGCCTGTCAAGCAAGGGTTACTGCTGAAGCATGTCCGTCCACAGATCCTGCATCGCTAGATCGAGGTCGGCATCCGGCACCGGGTAAAGCTGCGCATTGGCAAGATACTCGTCCTGATCGTCCCACCGCAGCGCTTTCTTCTGGTCGTCGGTCAGCACGTCGCCCGCGGCGCGGTTCGCGGGCATGCCCCAATAGCAGGACGAGGTCGCCAGACGCGCCTGCCCTTCGGGGCTGACGATATATTTGACGAACTCCGTCGCCATGTCCTTGTTCTCGGACCCCTCCAGCACAGCGATCGACTGGGACCAGCGCAAGGCACCTTGCGATGGGACCGTCCAGTCCAACGCGGGGTTTTCGGCGGCCAGCGCTGCTGTCACCCATTCGCCGCCGCCGATCAGGATATCGACCTCTCCTGTCGCCAGCGCGGTCTGGCTGGCCACGACATCGCCGACCAGTTTGGCATTCGCCTTGAGCGCGTAGGCCCGGTCGCGCAGACCTTCAACGCTCTCAGCGGTCAGGTCCGCGGTCGCGACGCCCTGTTCCAGCCCGATCAGGCCCAGCACGGGCAGGTAATAATCATAGACCGCGATGCGCCCGGCGTACTTGTCGGACCACAGCGTGCTCATGTCTGCCATGTCGGCCGGATCGACCTTGGTCTTGTCATAGGCGATGGTGTTGTAGCCAAACTTTTCAGTGACCGCATAGATTGTGCCATCCCGGCCGTTGCTGTCGGCCATCACCAGATCTGGAAAGAAGCTGTCGGTCCCCATGTCGCCGGGCAGGGCAGCCAGCAACCCCTGATCGACCGCGCGTCCGACGTCGACAGTGTCGATTACCATGACGTCCCAGTCGCCGGGGCGCGACTGGTCCAGAATAGCAAGACCGGCGGCCGTGCCTTCGTATTCCTTGACGTTGACCTTTACGTCGTGCGCCTGCTCGAACGGCTCCAACAGCGCGGGGTCGGTGTGATCGCACCAGACCAGCGCGTTGATCTCGCCCTCGGCTTGCGCAGCCCCGGCCAGCAGCATCATCGCACCGGACGCGGCCATTGCATGCGTGGCAGTCTTTCTCATCTTCACTCTCCCTTGGCTGTCGCTTGTTGTTGCAATCATCGTTGTGTTGGACCTAAATTGAAGTCAATCGATAATTATAGTCACTTCAGAAAATTAGAGCGGCACATCATGGTCGGACTTCGGGCGCGTAAAAAAGAAGCAACCAGCCGCAGGATCATCGCAGAGGCCTGCCGGATGTTTCAGGAGACAGGGTACGAGGAGACGCGGATCGAAGATGTCGCAGCGGCGGCAGAGTTGTCGGTCGCGACATTCTACAACTACTTCCGCTCCAAGGCCGATATCCTGCTGAGCAGCGTGACCGAGGAAACCGAAAAAGTACTGGCCCAGGCTGAACGGTGTATTGCGCAGTCCTATCCTGATGCCACGACGGGATTCGATGCGCTCAGCCGGGTCTACTGGACCTATTCTTTCACCAGCACGTCGCGGCAGATGTGGCGTGTTGCCGTGTCGCAGACGATGCTGAACCCGCAGTCGGAATTCTGTCGCAGGTATGTCGCCCTGGATGAGCGCCTGTCAGATCAGGTTTGCGATTTCATCCGCCGGATGCAGGCGGACGGGCACATTCGCCCGGACGTCGATCCTGCCCCTTTCGGGGCGCTGCTTTTCAACAACATCAACATGAACTTCCTCGCCTTCATTCGCAGCGACAGCCTGACAGGTCCGGAGGTGCGCGATGCCGTCAAGGTTCAAAGCGCGCCGTTGTTCGACCTGATCGCGCTATGACAAGGGACTGCGCCATTTCGGTGGCAATAGAGGCCGGTCGATCCCCGTTTCGCCGTTCTCGGGCAGATGATCGGCTGCCCGATGTAATTGTATTTCAAATCGGACTGTGCAGGGCCGGCCAGGGGGATTCCAGATCGTGCACGGCTGTCTGGAATTCAATCTCGTTTGTGGCGATCTCGACGAGCGTCAAACGGCTGAAAATGTCTCTGGAACCTCGACGCTGATCGGGGCAGACTTATTGCTCGAGATGCTGTGCGCCTTGCGGGCGTTGGACGAATTAACTTCAAAAAAATCAACTGGGAATTGTGAAAATGATGAAAAGACGCGCGTTTCTAGCCACCACAGGTGCTGCGACAATCGGCACTTTGGCTGCCCCCACGCTGCTGAGAGCACAGGATGCACCGCTGAAAGTCGGCACCTACGGCGGCTATTTCGAGGATAGTTTCAAAATGCACGTCTTTCCGGATTTCACCGCGGCTACCGGTATTGAAGTCGAGTCGATTGCCGAACCCACCGGCGAGGCATGGCTGGTTCAGTTGCAACAGGCGGCCCGCGCCGGTCAGGCACCGGCCGATGTTTCGATGATCGCCCAAGTCGCTCGACTGCGCGGAGAGCAGGCGAAACTTTGGGCTCCGTTGGATCAGGCTGCCATGCCCCAGACGGAAAGCCTGCCCGATTTCTTTCAGCACGGCTATGCTGACGGGCAGATGTACGGCACTGGTGCTGTCAGCTGGTACGTGAGCCTAGTGACGAATACCGACGTCTATCCCGAGGCACCAACATCCTGGACGGCGCTGTGGGACCCTGCGAATACAAACAATCTGGGTCTCCTCGCGCTCGCCTCAAATTCGTTCCTGCTGGAAATCACGGCAACGACCTATTTTGACGGCACTGATATCCTGGCAACCGAGGAGGGCGTCCTGCAGGTCATGGCCAAGCTGGCTGAGGTCAAGCCGAACGTCCGTCTGTGGTACCGTGACGAAGGTCAGTTCCAGCAAGCGCTGGAAACCGGCGAAATCCCGATGGGTCAATATTATCACGACGTGACCGGATTGGCCGCAGCGGACGGCAAACCTGTCCGGTCGACGTTTCCGAAAGAGGGTGCCGTTCTCGATTCCGGATCCTGGGTCGTGTCGAGCGCGTCCAAGCAAATCGAACAGTCGCAGGTCTTCATCAACTACATGGCCCAGCCATCGGTTCAGGCGACCTTGTCACGGTTTGTCGGCACCGCGCCGACGGTCCCGCGTGAACTGACGGATCTGACGGATGAAGAGTTCGCAGCAGTTTCTTCTGATATTCCACCTATTCTGCCGCGCTACGATCTGTATGTGGATCGTGCGGACTGGGTGAACCAGAAATGGTCCGAACTCGTTACCGGGTAGAGCAACACGAACGATGGCCCGGGTAATTGCCCGGGCCAGACAAGAAACAGGGCAGCGTCGGATGACACAACTTTCGCTTCAGGGCATTACGAAGCGGTTTGGCAATATGACTGCCATTGACGATGTCACGCTCGACATTCCCGACGGCAGCTTCGTCTGCCTTCTGGGTCCATCGGGATGTGGCAAGACGACTCTGCTGCGCCTCATGGCCGGGCTGGAGGTACCAAGCGCTGGTCGCATTTTGGTGGCTGGCGAAGATCAGACCGACGTGCCATCGGAAAAGCGCGGTTTCGGCATGGTCTTTCAATCGCTCGCTCTGTTTCCCCATTTGAATGTCGCCCAGAACGTGGCCTATCCGTTGACGATCCGGGGCCGCCCCAAAGCCGAGGCGCGGGCGCGGGCCGAGGAACTGCTGGCCTTGGTGCAGCTTGACGGCGTAGCAGAACGGCGGATTCACCAGTTGTCGGGCGGTCAACGCCAGCGCGTAGCCATAGCGCGCGGGCTGGCGATCAACCCGAGGGTATTTCTGCTGGACGAACCGCTGTCCGCGCTTGATGCGAACCTGCGCGAGCATATGCAGGTAGAATTGAGGCAACTGCAGCAGCGGTTGGGTGTCACGACGGTCTGCGTGACGCACGACCAGAAAGAAGCCCTGACGATGGCGGATCAGGTCATCGTCATGGAACAGGGCCGCGTGCAACAGATCGGCGCACCGATGCAGGTCTACCGTAATCCGGCCAATGCCTTCGTCGCAGGATTCATCGGGACGTCGGCGCTGATCCCCTGTCGGGTGATCGCTGAACGCACCATCGAGATTGCCGGACGGAGACTGACGGTGCATCCCAACGACCGGGTCAATTGCGCCGTCGGGGCCAATGCGGTCTTGTCGGTCCGGCCAGAGGATGTGCGTCTGACGGGGACCGGTAGCGCGTCCAATGACGCGCCGGACGTGCATATGTCCGCCCGGATCGTCTTTGTCCGCGATCTGGGCGAAAGCGTCCATTACGTGCTTGAACTGAACGGACAGGAGATCACGGCGCTTTATCACCCGTCAGCGCGTCCAGATGTGACGTCCGGCGATGTGGTCGGCATGACCTTCGCGCCCGGCAGTTGCACGGTATTGCCGGCATGAGCGCACGACGCGACCATCCCACCCCGGCGTGGATCGTTGGCCTACCTGCGGTCTGGCTGGGGATTTTTTTTCTGGTACCCTTCGTCATAATGCTAAGCGTCAGCGTGGCCCACCGGGTCCCGGGCGGGTTCTTCGAGCCGGGGTTCGAGTTCGACAGCTATGTCAGGTTCTTCTCGGCCTTCTTCGGCAAGATCCTTCTGACCTCGCTCGCACTTTCGGCAGGGGCGGCAGTACTTTGCGTCGGGCTGGCGTTTCCGTTCACCGTGATCCTGTCGCGGATGCGCAGGCGATCGCAAACGATCATTCTGGTCGTCCTACTGTCAATCCTGTCGTTGTCAGAGGTGATCATCGGGTTTTCCCTGTCGGCTTTGCTGTCGCAGACGGCAGGTGTCGGCAACTTGCTAGTCTGGCTTGGCATTCTGGATGAACCACGGGCGTTCACGCCCAGCCTGTTCGCACTGATGACGGGCATGTGCTATCTGGCGCTGCCTTATGCGGTGCTGGTGCTGTATCCACCGGTCTCACGGCTGGACCCTGAACTGACGGATGCGGCACGGATGATGGGGGCCAGCCTGCTGCAAAGATTCATCACCGTGACCATCCCACTGCTACGAGCACCCATTGTGGGGGCCCTGATCCTTGTCTTCGTGTTCACACTGGGGGTCTATCTGCTGCCACAAGTTCTGGGTCAACCTCAGCACTGGACGCTGTCAGTCCACATCACCGATCAGGCGGTGTTTCAGTCGAACCTGCCGTTCGCGGCAGCGATGGCGGTATTGCTTTTGATCGTGTCTCTGGCGCTGGTGGGGCTGACGCTGCTGGTCGGCGGCAAAGGGGGAGCCGCATGAACAAGGCAGGCCAGACAACCTATGTGATCGTGATCCTGCTCCTTCTGGCCAGTCCGATCATCGTCGTGGCCGGTGTGTCGCTGAACAGCCAGCAAACGCTGCGTTTTCCACCGGACGGTCTGTCGCTGCGCTGGTATGGCGCATTTTTGCAGGACCCGGCGTGGTTGGTCCCGCTGCGCAACTCGTTGGTCATCGCAGGAATGGCCAGCACGCTGGCGGTCGTCATGGCGCTGCCGCTGGCCTTGCATATCTGGGCGCGAGGGGGATGGATCTCGCGGGTTCTTTACACACTTGGGGTCGCACCCTTCATGCTGCCTCCGGTCATCTCTGCCCTCGGGTTCATGGTGTTCTGGATTTCGGTCGGCATGTATGGCCGCTTGGCCGCGACTGTGGTTTCCCACGGTGTGTTCCTGATCACGTTGCCACTGGTCACCCTCAGCCTTGGCTTGTCGGCGATCGACCGGTCCTTAATTGAGGCGGCACGGACGATGGGCGCTGGTCGCTGGACCGTCTTCCGCACGATCTTGCTGCCGCTGCTTACACCGTATCTGATCTCGGGCTATGCGTTCGCCTTCGTATTGTCGCTGAATGAATACATCATTGCCTACATGGTGGCCGGCTTTACCGTTGAGACCTTGCCGATCAAGATCTTCAACAGTCTGCGATATGGCTATACGCCGATCATGGGTGTCGTCTCTGTCATGTTTGTTGCACTGGCCGCACTGATCTTTGGTCTGATCGGGCGGTTCGGCGATCTGCCGCGACTATTGGGTGCCGAAAGGGTTCAGGAGTAGATACGATGCGTCTCGCGCTGTGGCAGGGGGCCGGTGTGCCTGGTGATCTGGATGGCACTGTGGCAGAGGTCGCTCGCATCGCCGACATGGCAGCCAACAACGGTGCCGACCTTTTGGTTTTTCCGGAGGGATATCTGACCGGCTATTATATACCCGACCTGACCAAGGGGGGATTGCCGGATGTCGAAGCGGCCTTTGTTAAAGTCGCAAACATTGCGAAGTGTACCGGCCTCGTCATCGCGATGGGGAGTCATATCGATGAGCAAGATGGTTTACGAAACGCTGCAGTCGTTTTCGACGCATCAGGCTTGGAGCTTGGACGTTATCACAAGCGCGCTCTATTTGGCGACTGGGAGCGTAAAACGTTCCGCGCGGGACGAAATCCGCTTCGGTTTTGCTGCGCGGGTCTGAACGTTGGCGTTGCCATCTGCTATGATGTGGAATTTCCAGAGCTGATCCGGTGCGAAGCACAAGCGGGTGTCGACCTGGTCATCGTGCCGACTGCGTTGATGGCGCCACACGAACGTATCGCGCGCCTGATGGTGCCAACGCGCGCAATGGAAAATCAGATTGCGCTAGGCTACGCGAACCGTGTCGGTAGTGAAGGCCCTTTTGACTTTGTCGGTCTGTCATCGATCTGTGGCCCGCAAGGCGAGCCGCTTGCCACGGCGCACACTGAGCCCGAATTGCTGGTGGCAGAGATAGAACCTGCGTCAATTCAACGTGAACGTGCCGCAGGCTCCTACCTCGGAACACTGGCGCAGCTTCGCTGACGCAGGACGCGCATGCGAAGATCAATGGCACGCTAGCAGGAATCATTAATCGTCTTGATGCTACGAGGCTTGCATGATTCACCGGCACCGAATTAAAGGGGGATTGATGAGCAATCTGTATTGGCTGAGCGAGGCCCAGATCGAGCGGCTTTGGCTTTTTTTTCGAAGAGCCACGGCGTGCCTCGCTTAGATAACGTACCAAGCGCAGCGATTAAGACTTGCTTAAACCCAGACTTCTCATATTCCTCCATGTCGAATGTATTTAATAGGTGAAGCCAACATGTTGGTCAGTGTCCGTGACAACAATGTCGACCAGGCGCTGCGCGTCCTGAAGAAGAAGCTGCAGGGTGAAGGCGTGTTCCGCGAAATGAGGCTTAAGCAACATTTCGAAAAGCCGTCCGTTCGCAAGGCGCGTGAGAAGGCAGAAGCCATCCGCCGGCAACGCAAGCTGGCTCGCAAAAAGGCAGAGCGCGAAGGCCTCCTGTAACCAAACGACTATCGCTCATAGGCAAACCCAAACGGGCTTCCTACGGGCAGCGTCGAAAGGGACAAACTCTTGGTAGCAAGGCTATGTAGGTAAGCATTACTGACATATCGCATAATGGAAATTATGTAATGTAGATTTTCTTTGACGGCGGCTCTGGTTGAGACGCCGAGGTGGGTGTGTGACGGAGGGAGGGCGTAGCCCGACTGTCAGTCTCGCTCGCTCTGCCAGCTCTTCTGGCATGCAGAATAGAGGAACGTCGCTGACCATGTGAGTATCATGAAGCCAAGAAGCGCCTCGAACATCAGGACGATGCGAAAGCCGCCCACCGCGTCGAGCGACGTATATCCCAGCGTCGTGAATGCGATGGCGGTCAGGTTGAGCATGTCCGTGAAGCTCGGCGGTGGCCCGGCAAGCGCGTCGGAGCTCCACGCGTCCGCGATCCACTGGTTGAGCGCCGCGAGCGCGACGATCTCGGCCGTATGGAGCGTCAGGAGCGCTGCAAAAGTCACGACCACGACCGACTTACCCTGTCGCTCGTGATGTGGTGCGATTTTTAGAATGCCGGTCAGCGCGAAATGGTGCGAAATGCCGAATACGAGCGCGAGGACGAAGCCGAAGAGGAAACCGGGGACGGGTTGCATGCCGCCTCCACTCAGGCGGCGTCGACCGCGCGGACAAGCATGTCCCGCACGTGTCTGGCAAGCTTGCGAAGGTTTGGGGTGTCAACGGCCGACATGGACCCCGCCGGGTCCACGGCGCTGACTTCCGTGCCCCAGTCCAGCCTGCGGTGGATGAAGTTACAGGGCAGCATCGCGCTGATGTGTGGCTCGATCCCTATCGCCTCCCATGCCAACTTGGTATTGCAGGCAGCGAGAATGAGGTAGTCGACCATGTCGGCGTCTTCGAGAGACGTGTCACTCATCATGCGGTCATGCGTGTAGGCCACGGCAACTTCTCCCGTCAGATCTCACAGTCATAAAAGCCGCGATAACCAACCGTCAGCCCCTGCTCAAGCGCGAAGATCAGCTCGGCTCCGCCGCGCCAGACATCCTCCGCCACGTCCCGAACGGTCATCGTTATGCCCGGAGCGCCCCAGGCCTGACCCACCGCTGCATCCTGCCGCTCGAGCGGCAGGATCACGCCGTTCAGCTTCATCAGAGCACCCTCGTCGTTGGCCCAGAGGACTGGGTCTTCGCCCTCGACCCTGCGGAAGCCGCAGTCCAGCGCCCCGGTTTCCGTGCGTTCGGGCAGGTCGGAAAGGGCGAGCGGCGATGGGTCGAGCGTCGCGATGAGCGTGCTGTTCAGCGCCTCCTCCAACGTGCCTACCTCAGCTGGCGGATCCTCGTAAATCTCGTCAGTCTCACCCGATGCGTCTATGTCGGCCCATAGATAGCGCATCTCTGAGATCTCGCGGTTCTGCGCCAGCACGATGCCGCGGGCGAGCTTCTCGACCCGTGCATCGCTCAACTCGGCGCGCGAAGAAGTCATGATGGCGATGGAATGGTGGGGGATCATCGCGCTCATGAAGGAGCGGTCTTGCACCGTCTCCTGGCTGCGAACGAGCCAGAGTGAGGCGGCGAAGACAATCACTGACCCCGCGAAAATCGCCGCATTGACAGCTTTGTTCGAATACATCGACATCATGTAGCCGAGCATGATGACCGCCATGGTCGCGCCCATCAGGATCGCCATGTAGACGCGCGTCTCGCTCCAAAAGAGGTGCTCCAGCGCGTAGGTGTTGAGATACATCAAAACGAACATCACGACCGTCGAGGTCGTGATCATCGCAGCGAAACGCCAATATGACATGGTCACCTCCTCAGATATACGTTCGCTCTCGCGGAAGATGCGGCGTGCGGAAGCGTTTTAAAATCAACCACATGCCTTCATTTTTGTTCCATTGCAATTCGTGAAAGGGCCTCGAAATGCCAACCGATCGAAGATCGTGGCTCTTTACATGCGACAATGAATACCGGTTCGAACTCGAAGGGCATTCCATGCGGCACACTGCCGATGGCCCTACCGAAAAAGTTGACGAAGGCCACCCGGCCTGACATCAAAAACCAGTGCCTACGCGGCAACGATCATCAGGTGACCGGATACTCCGGAATGACTGACCGGATGTTGTCGGAACAGTCGACCGGATGCGTCGGAATGTGCAGTTAAGCCTCGTCTTTATGCGGGAATGACGAATTGCGACTATCCACCCAAGATCGGGACCTGCTCTGTCAGCTGTTCATGTTTGGCGGCACCACGGGCGGACAGACGGCCCTCCAGGACCTATTTCCGGCCGGTCTGAGGCGGCGCGAGCTTTGCCTCGATGTTCTTCGCCCGGTCGCGGATCACCTCGGCGCGTTGTGGTTGAGGGACGAGGCGGCATTCATGAGCGTTCGCGTGGCAACTTTGCGGATGGAAGCGTTGCTCCGGACGACAGCCAAACCGATCAATCCAGTCATCAGCAAGAAAAGAAAGCAGGCCGTGTTCGCGAGCGTGCCCGGCGAAGACCACACGTTCGGCGTCCAGATGGTCGCGGATCTGCAACGTGCGAAGGGATGGGACGTCCAGCTAGTGGTCAACGCCAGCGGGACGGACCTGCTGTCGGAGATCGTGAACTCGCCCGCGGAGATCCTCGGCCTTTCGATCGGTTCGAGTTCATCGATGCACGCGCTTTACACGACGGTCCAAATGGTGAAAGAGCACCGACCTGACGTGAAAATTCTCGTTTCTGGCGCCCTCGTGGGTCTCGACGCCCGCCCCGTCGAGCTCCTCGGCGTTGCGGCGCATGCCGATGACTTCGAGCGGGCAGAAACGCTGCTCGACGCATTGGTGGACGCCACCTCGACGCCTCGCGCCTACTCGAATGTCGTCACGGTTCTTCCACCCTACCCTCTCTGATCGATAGTTCTGCGCTGTGGCGGCGGATCCCTTGCTGAACGGCGCAGGCATCAGGACGACGCGCGGCGAGATCTTCACCAGCAGCAGGCTCAGGAGACCACTTGAGGCATCGAAAGAGGCTTTGAGCACAGGAGGGCAATCGCACTGACTTCGGCGTCCTACGGGCCTCTCCCTGGCGCTGCGGAATCCCGTGCCGACACCGAAAATTCTGCGCCATCATCTGCTTCGATCTCGATGCCACATACTACCAATCAGGGGAATGCTCGCAGTATGTCTTCCGATCACCGGGGCCTCGGCGGGGTCCATCGTGACGCAAGCAAGCCTGGTGAGGCAGTGAAGGATGGTAAGCATTCGCTGGAGGTCGCGGTCAAGCGACCTTGACCAGGGGCGTGGCCCCGTCCCATTCCCACGGCAGCAACTCGTGCAGGCGCGAGACCGGCATATCGGAGATGCGAGCGATGACGTCGGCGAGCCAGGGCTGCGGGTCGATCTCGTTCAGCTTCGCGGTGCCGATCAGGGAATACATGAAGGCGGCGCGCTGCCCGCCGCGCTCGGACCCCGCGAAGAGCCAGGACTTCCTTCCGAGGGCCACGCCGCGGAGGAATCTTTCGGCGGCATTGTTGGCCAGGCAGACACGGCCGTCCTTGAGGAACGAGTTGAATCCTGACCAGTGTTAGGCGATAGCAGGTAGTCGATCGCCTTGGCGACCTTGGCATGCTTTGAGAGCAGC
>NZ_JBMERN010000043.1:0-30928 GCF_049310965.1 Loktanella sp. DJP18
AAGGTTCGCATCGAAATACTTGAGGCGCGGAGTCAAACACGCGATCCTGCACAGATCCAAACGACCGCAGACCACAAAGATGCACGGTCAGTTTCGAGCGATAGCCCAGTTGCAAACCGTAATGTGGCCAGACCTGGTGATGTCGTCACTTCCTCATTGCAAAGACCTCCGAAACTGCCAGCGCAAGAACAGTCTGCTCGCGCGATGGGTCGCAAAGCCAGCGAGCCACGGACGCCTGACTTCATCCCGGTTGTCGCATCGTGGATCAGTCAGAATTGGATTTACGTCATCTCGGCGCTGTGCCTCTCTTTGGCAGGGATTTTTGCAGCCCAGTTCGCAGCTGAGCAGGGCTTTCTCGCGCCCATCGTTCGCATCGGTCTGGCGATCATTCTGGGCTTTGTCTTCATTGTCGGTGGAGACTTCATCCGCAGACGTTTCGGCGATCAAGACGGAGTCGTGACAGAGTATCTCCCTTCGGTTTTCTCGGGGGCTGGGATCGTGACACTCTTTGGTGCTGTTCTGACGGCCCAGGCTCTCTACGGTATGATCAGTCCGGCGGTGTCGATGGCGCTTCTGGTTTGCGTGGCCGCTCTCTCCGTGGTCCTGGGGTGGTTCTATGGCCCAGTCCTCGCAGTCGTCGGCATTGTCGGCGCGACCGCTGCACCATTTCTCGCCGGCGGGGAGGCGGGCTCGCCCGCTCTTATGAGTGCGTATTTTTGCCTGATCAGTCTCGCAGGCCTCGTAATCAACACCTTGCGCAAATGGAGATGGATCGACGCAGTCTCACTGATCCTTCCTTATGCTGCCGCAGGTTTTGTAATGAGTATGGGCGAAGGCGCATCCGTCCCATTCATCATTCATGCGACGGCAGTTGCCATTATGGCGCTGGTGTTCCTTGGTGGATCTCTTCAGATGCGCATGGCTAGCCCTTCATTGCTGCTTGGTCTTGCCTTCGGCAGTTCAGAGAAGGTCGATCACCGTCAGGTTGTGGCGGCTGGAATCTGGGCTGCTGTCGTGACGGGCATTGTCATGTGGGGTGGCGAAAGCGATGTCATTACGATCGTCGCGATCGGTGCTTGCACCTTGTTGTTTGGCATCAGCTTGAAGGGACGTGTGCCGCACGCGGGCGCTGTAGATCTCGCCGTGATGTCCGCAGTCGGTCTGTTTGCGATCGGGATCGTTTGGGTCTGTGGTATGGAGCCCCGTTCGATTTATCTTGCAGCCATCCCCCAGATATCCTCTCTTTATGTACTCGTGGCGGCAGGACTCGTCACCTCCGCGCTTGCGGCATATCGGAGTATCAGTGGCTCCGGATTTTCCGCGTATCTATACGCAGGCCTCGCCGCCCTTATTGGCCCCGGGTTGATGATTTCCCAGGAGATGCTGGGGTCGCCTGCGGCGTTTACGGGGGTTCTGATATGGTCAGGTATTTCTCTGCTATTTGCCGCTGGGGCCACGTTGTTTGCGGAGCGTGCACTGCGACGCGACCCGGACAATCGCCTTCTAATTTCAATGGGAGTATTGATCGCTTTCACGATGATCGCCTTGGCGCTCTTCGTCGTCTTTACGAAGACTGCTCTCACGATCGCGCTTTCGGTCTTGATCCTGGGTTCGGCTGGTCTTGGCGACCGGTTTCGTCTTCCCGCACTCCGGTATTTCGTACAGATCGGCGCGGCGGTTATTTCTTACCGGGCTGTGGTTCAACCCGGCTTTCTTTGGGCGATATCTGGTTCAACGATTGACCTTCTCTTGGCCTATGCCGTGCCCTTTGTCCTGGTTGCGGCCGCTTTGCTTTTGGTTGGAAAAGACGGTCGCGTCACAGTGCGTGCGGCACTGGAGGGATTACTGGTCGTGTTGGGTGGTGTCGGGATGACCGCGGCGATCTATCTGTATGCGGGCCACTTTGCTGCTATTCATGACGATTCCAACCATTTGACCATCGGGCTCGTTGCAACCGTCTGGCTGATTGCCGGAACGGTGTCACTGATGAATGCCTTCTTGATGAATGGCGGTTCATCACGTGCCCATCGCGCAGCCCGGATGCTGCGTCTGGTTTCGGCGTCCGTGGCCTTTCTGCTGGCAGGTGCTGGCTTGATCGTGAATATCACGATTGCCAACCCGCTATTTCGACACATGGCGCCCATTTTCGGATCAGTCGGATTGAGTTCGCTGACGCTGGGATATCTTCTTCCTGGTCTTGTGTTGTTAGGTATGTCCTTGAGGCTGAGAGTATTTCCCCGCGCTGTGCGTGTGATTGCCGCAAGTGCGGGCGGTGTGCTCGCTTTTCTCTACGCCTTTTTGACGATTGCACAGGCTTGGCGCGGGGATGTTCTGACCATCAAGGTGATGTCCGAAGGCGAGCTCTGGAGCCATTCAGGACTTTTAATCGCCGTCGGCGCAGGTCTTTTGATCCTGTCCTTACGCAAGCAATCGAAGGCGTTGCGCATTGTTGCCAATGGAGTGCTGGTTTTTGCAATCGCAAAGGTCTTTCTTATCGATGCCTCAGACCTTGCTGGCCTGATGCGCGCCGGGTCTTTCCTGGTGCTTGGCCTGGCGCTGGCAGGTCTTGCGCTTGTGAACCGGACGATGGGTGCGTCAGGGCAGTCTTTCGATAGTAGGCAGAGCCAGGAGCCGCCGCACGGCGCCCTCTGACCGAGATCATTCTCGCATTAGAAATTCGACGCCATCTTCCAAGCAGATTTAGCAAAAGGACAGGAGGACGCCATCCGCTTCTCAATTATCATCGCCATGACGCTTGTTCTTTCAGCAGTTGGTCTCACCTACGAAATTGCGGCCGGACGCGTTCTTGCTCCCTATTTCGGAACATCCCTGTCAACGTGGACAGCTGTCATCGCGACGGTTCTCGGCGGCTTTTCACTTGGCAGCGCTCTGGGTGGCCTTGTCGCTGAGCGGCCACGCGCCTTAGCTTTCAGAAATATGCGCTGCGCCGTTGTCTGCACGGCTGCCCTGATGGCGGCTTCACCTGTTCTTCTCGTCGTCATGCATGAAATTCTGGCAGGCGGGACGATCGCCATGCTTGTCACGGTTTTTATCGTGTTCTTCCCGGCTTCAGTCTTCGTGACCTTGCCAACACCATTCCTGACCAAGCTCGCGATCGAGGCACGGCCAGGCCGGCAAGGATCTTCACTCGGACTGGTGATGGCTGCGGGCTCTATTGGAGCCATTTTCGGCTCGATCATTGCTGGCTTCGTCACATTGCCATTCGTCGGAAGTGTTGCGACATTTGCCATTTGTGGTGCTGCGACGTTGCTCTGCCTGCCGTTTCTCAAGCACAGCGGACTGGGTGCCAATCATGAGGATCGCCCTGGATACGTCACGCCAAGCCTCGCAGCCGGCTTCATCGGCTGGACTGCACTGTCAGGCTTTTCGGTTTGCGAGTTCGAATCTGGGCTGTCATGCCTTCATGTGGTGAAGGCCGGGACAGCCACTGTACTTGTCTCTGATGGCGTGACCCAGGCCGCTGAGCCATCAGGTGATGTCGTCGACAGGACTGGCGATCCGCAGCTCAGCCTGCCTTACACGCAATGGGTCTGGGCGAGAATGGACCGCGATCTCGGCCCTGACGCGCGGGTCCTTTTTATTGGCGGCGGAGGTTACAGTCTTCCTTCCGCATTCTTGCGCGCGCAACCACTGGCGGAAGCGGTCGTTGTCGAGATTGACCCACTCATAACGCGTGTCGTCATGGAAAATCTACCGCGTGCCGCCGCCGTCATTGATGCAGAGGGTTATGACACAGCGCGTGCCGATGAAAAGCAGTCGGGTCGCATGGCAATCATCCATGCCGATGGGCGGGTTTTCCTGAATGAAACCGACATGCGATTCGATGCTGTTGTGATGGATGCGTTTTCCTCGAACTCGGTTCCCGCACATCTCGTCACACGGGAGACCTTCCAGCGCTTGGCAGACGTTGTTCGGGGTCCGGTCTACGTCAACCTGATTGACGTGTCAGACGGACCGCTCGCACGCGGCGTCTTTGCGATCCTCAATGAGATCTACCCGCACGTCGAGGTGGTCCAGAGTTCGCTCGATGAACAGGGGCGTGGAAATATTCTGCTTGCCGCGTCCACAGTTGGATTCCTGCCGATGTCGGCCTTGCCGGATGGTTATGTTCGGGCACATATTTCCCCGGATCGGGCCTTTACCGACGACCGGAGTTGGTCTGGGCTGAGATAATCCTTCCTGCAAGTCGTCTCAGCGTGTCGCCCATCATCACACAGGCTTCTGGGAGGAGGTCCAGAAAGTGGCGACGCGCGTGGAGCGTTTTGCCGTCCGCTGATGCGGCTGCATAGCCGATGTCATGACAACGGTGTGCTCTCTTTTTTTCTCTTCCTCGCGCACAAGGTCGGCCGCATTGCGTATCCCTCGATGGCCGATCAAGCCCTTTGTAGTAAAATGTGCAATTCGCGTGGTGCGGTTATATTTCAGGGGGATGCAAAGGACGTGAAGCTCCCGAAGAAATTTTCGGGAGCTTGTCTATGTCCGCTATGCGGACTTTTGAGACGTTCGCTGCACGTGCATCAATGTCTGGTCTGGTAAACCGTTCAACAAACGGTCGTTTTTGGAAGGTATGGCGACCTGCCCCCTAGCCTCCGGCCGCCCGTATTGCAGCTCCAGCTAGATCGATAGCTTGTCTGGCTATTCGCATGCCTTTTTCAACATTTTCGATCTCATCAGTGAAGTTTGCGGTCATATCAATCGCCGGGGTTGGCGAGTTGAGATATGTGCTCTTGTCGGTTCTGGCGATATAGAAGTCCTCTGGTAGCGCAGCCGCGAACTCGGCAGTTTCTATAATCGGAAACTTCTGAAGATTTTGGACAGACATGTATCCGCCGAAGGGATGATGCCAAATCTTCAAACCAAATGGGTTATCGACAGGTGCATAAAGAAATTCGTCCAAAGCCCCCGCCTGTGGGTTGGCGGCCCACTCGATGCTCTCCCCAATCATCGCGTGCCATGCTGTCTTAAAGGCGCGAAGCTCTGCCGACGCCATCATTCGTGATGCTGAGCTGGTAGCCATATTCTGCAACTTAGCGGCACGATTTCCAGCCTCCCGCAGCATGGACTTTCGCCACTCGCCTCGAGGGCATTGAATGCTAATGCAGTCCGCTATCGACGCATATGAACACATCAAGTCCCAGTCCGTAACGCGGACCGTGGCGAGGTAAACTGCTGGCGCAACCAAGACGGTCTTCACGTCAGCGCCCCCGATCATGTGATGTGCTGCTCTCGCGCGGTAGCGTGCAGCTTGATCAGGTTGAAACTCTGCACCTACCTTGTTTTCAATCATCAGAGCCCCACCATCGTAGAACGAGACAAAGATGTCGGTCTCCCCCCAAGCGAGTCCGCCAAAGCTTTCTTGAACTGAATGCCTGATCGCCGTTATCGGTCGCGGATCTATCCCGAGAGCTTGTGCAAATGCTTCGTAGAATTCTTCGCTAAAAGCGAGCTCTTCAATGATGAGGCGGTCAAAATCCCGCTCATTGTTGGACATACTTTGAATGACGTGTCTCAAGGATGGATCTCTCTAATTAACATAAAAATGGTTTTTGATTTTTTTCCGCTGAATCATGCTCCAAAAAATCGCACTGAGTTATGTGATAAATACCCTTTCAACAAACCCTCGTTTTTGGAACAGGCAGAAACTACCTCGTTGGAGGCTGCCAAAAACCCCGATCCAAACCCAATACTTTGTTGAAGGTTTTTGCCAGCCTCCTGACAGCCAACATTCGCTGCGAAGCAGAATTCTTGCAACATGGGCATGAACCAGTCCTTCGCCACACTTGCACCATTTAATGTAAAGGGCTGGATGACCGATGAGGATATTGGGTTTCTGGTCATGCGGCAGAAAAAAGACTCTAACTTCGACGATATCTTAGCTCCAGGATGAGCGGTCTCGGGGCAGGCGACCAAAATCATCGATAACGCGCACCTGATGCGGACGATCCTCGCTCCAATCCCAGAATACGACATTTTGCATGGTGACAGTTGCCCCCGGAGCGAAGCTCGGCACGACGATCCCGGCTACGTTGGCTGTCATGAGGCGTTCAGCGAGCTCCCAGCTCGGCGGGATAGTGCCGCGGTCCACGATATCTTCCCAGGGGCAGGACAAGTCTGTTGCGTTGACGCCCAAGCGCTTGCACGTGTCAGGGTCACAAAGATCCTCGATGTCGTCACAATCGACTGCGTAGGCACAAGTGGTGACCGGCTGGGCCTTGAACGCAAAGCCCTGCTGGGCTTCCGTCCAGGCGCATTGCTGCGTGAGCGAAGTATACAGAGCGGGACGTCCGGTCGGATTGAAACGACCGCCGTGTAATGCGGCACCATCACCGGAGATCGGTGCGAATGCCCATCCCAGGGGAATCGCGTTTGGGTATGTCTCGTCACGTAGAGGTCGAAAATCATCGAAAACTGACCACGAACGCAGCGAGAGAGCCCAAAAGTTCACGCTCCGTTCGCCCTCTTCGCGCTCAAATTTCCAAACGCGATAGCCCTGATGCCCATCCGGGATTGTGAGCGCGAAAAACCTGGGTTCGCAGCCTCAAGCGTAGCCACCGACAGCAATCCGGGAGATGTAGGATTTTACCGCCTCTGCGCGCCCCTCCCGCACAAGGTCCGCGGCCGTCTGGTCACCGAAGGACGGCAGGGGCTGCGCGCAGAACCACGCAAAGGCTTGAGGGATGGAGCCTGCCCAGGGTGCCACGCGCACGAGGATTTCGACAAAGTCCCTGAGCTTGCGCTGCGATGCCTGCGCCGTCAGGCGAGATGTTTTGGATAGTGACTCCCTCGACATACCCAGTGTGAGGGCAAGATCGGACTTGTTCATATGAAGATCGTCAAGCAGAGCATCCAGCGCAACCGTGCCGTCAGGGTGCATCAGATCCTGTGCAGTCGGAATGGGGCGCGCGATGTAGGACATATGTGCCTCACTTATTGACCCAGATAATGGTCATAATGTGAGGCGAAAGATCATGTTTGTCAAGCATGAAACCCCATCACGCCACATCCTTTGCTTGTGGCTTTTGCTGGCTTCGATTGACGAGGGCAGGCACTGGACTGGTCCTACATGTGGCTCGCATCACAGATGTCGATGGAGCCGCGGTCGATGGGTCAAGGTGTGCACGAGATGAACTGTCCCAATTATCCCCGAGAAAAAACTTGGCTCATCAGTCGATGGCCCTCAGGATTTTCGCCGAAACGCGGCGGGTCCGTTCGTGAGCGTTGCATTACCGTTGGTCTATTGCTTGGGAGTGTGGCTTCGGTGCTCATCCGGCTTCTACATTTTTTGCGTCGCTGTGAACGATTAACGTATCGCCCGTTTAATCCTCAATTTTCTGGGCATGCAGGTTTCTAAAGGAAGCTTAATGACGATATTTGGCATCAAGCCCGACTTCCCGCCGGGGGACGATGAAATGAGCATCGCCATAAGGGACTTCAATTGGTCTTCGACTGAACTGGGTGCGATCGAAGACTGGAGCGACGCGCTCAGGTCGCTGATCGCCCTCATGCACGGCTCGGCGCAGCCGATGTTCATGACTTGGGGCTGCGACAAGGCGTGGCTTTACAATCAATACTGTGTGCCCACCCTCGGACATAAACACCCCGCCGCACTTGGTCGCCGCACGGGCCGATGTGTGGTCCGAGGCCTGGACTGATCTTGGACCGCTGATGGACGGGGTCTACGATGGTACGCCAGTGCATATCGACGACATCAGTCTGATGATCGATCGCCAGGGCGTCCTGGAAGATGCGAATTTCAGTTTTTCTTACAACCCTGCCTTCGATGCGACGGGACAGGTTCGCGGGCTTTTCGTGGTTTGCACCGAAACCACCGCACAGATCCACAGCCAGCGGGCGCTTGCGAAAAGTGACAAGCGGCTGCACATGGCGTTGTCGGCCGGCAACAGCATCGGCACGTGGGATTGGAACGTGGCTGACGACTACGTGACGGCCGATGCACGCTTCGCCGATCTCTATGGGGTCGATCCGCAACAGGCCGAAACTGGCGCACCGATCGCGCAGTTCCTGGCCAACGTCAATCCCGATGACGTGAGCCGCGTGCGTCGTGAAATCGCGGAGGCACTGCGAACGGGCGAAGCCTTTACATCGGAATACCGACTGATGCAGCCCGACGGATCTGTGCGGTGGGTCACGGCGCAGGGACAGGCGACACTGGACGGCGCAGGTCAGGCTGTTCATTTCCCGGGCGTCACCTTCGACATCACCGCCCGCAAGAACGCCGAGGCACAGCAAGCCATTTTGAGCGGCGAATTGCAGCATCGCAACAAGAACCTGATGGCGCAAGCCCTTTGCGGTAAATGATGCAAATCGCGTGGTGCTGTCATATTACAAGGGGACACAGACGACGTGAAGCTCCCGAAGAAATTTTCGGGAGCTTGCCTGTGTCCGGTATGCGGATTTTCCTGCCGGTCGCTACGATCCCTCAATTTGTGCTACGTTTATTCCAAGACCCTGTTCACGCCTGCAACTGCACGGTATGGTTGTCGATCAGGCTACTCGCGCAGCTGGGCCTGAAATTAATGGAGCGTGCGTCGGATGCCTCTTGGCCAATACACGTGGAGCGGTGATCGCCTGAGCCGATATGGTTCAGGCGAGTTCGCCGTGCGCGTCTCCAACTCAGGATCGACCAAATGACGGATTATACGACGTCTCCTTCACCCCAACGCTGGCGCACTTGGCTGCCGAACACCTCGCGCCGCCCGAGGCTCGAAGCGGCGGTCGTTGTTTGCTTTGTAGTAGTCGTGTCCGCGCTTATTCTGGCGCAATCCTTTCGTTACGCACTGAATGAGGCGCGCACCACGGCCGAAAATCTGACAACGCTGCTGGGGGAACACACGCGGCTCGCGATGCATGCGACGGATGCGGCGCTGTTGTCGATGGTGACCATGTCGGAACGCACGCAGCCACCTGATGGCGACCTCGATTATGCCTCTTATCTGGACCAGATTAACGAACAACTTGATTACGTGAGCGCGCTCTACGTCGTCGGCGTGGACGGCTATGCGATCCATACGACCCAATCCGACGCGCCGCGCGTGTCGCTGGTCGACCGGCGATACTTCCAGATACTGCGTGATGACCCGGCGATGGAACTGTTTGTGGGGCGTCCTGTCCAGTCGAAGACAAACGGGGACTGGTTTGTGCCGGTCGCCCGACGGATCGAATCCGCAAATGGCAGCTTCGCCGGCATTGCCGTAGCGGCAGTCGAGCCAAGCTTTGTCGAGCGGACCTTTCAGCTTCTGCAATTGCGGGAATTCGACACCGTCGCCTTGCTGCACGACGACAGCACCTTGATCGCCAGCGTGCCGCCGCTACCCGACTTATACGGAATGCAACTGACCGAGCATGAACTCTTTCGCAATAGGCTGACGCAAGCGCCGAGCGGCGTCTACACCAGCATCAGTGGCGTGCATCGGCGCTCCGTGATCATCGGGTATGCCGCGCTCGAAGACTTCCCGCTAATAGTGGGCGTGTCGCTCGACAGGGCTGAGGCGCTGGCCGGGTGGTGGCAGCTGGTCCGTGTCGTGGTGCTTACCGGCATCCTGATCGTCGTGCTGGCGCTGCTCTTGCGCTCGGCGACGGTGCGGCGAACCCTGGAACGGCAGGTCGCGCGACAAGAGGCGCTGATGTATGAAAAGGTCCAGACCATTGGCTTCATGACGAGCGGGGTCGCGCACGATTTCAAGAACCTGCTGGCGGTGATGCAGTCGGGCACCCGATTGCTGCGACGCCAGAACGCCGACGAAACACTGCTGGCGGCAATCGACGAGGCCACAGACCGTGGTATCGCGCTGACGACGGACCTTCTGAATTTTGCCAAGGACCACGAACTCCGGGCTTTGCAGGTTCGGCTCGACCAGAAAATTGAGCATCTTTCGAGCCTGCTTCGGCGAACGACCGGGCCTGGGGTCGAGCTGCGGCTGGACCTTAACGCCGCGGAAGCGGTGGTCGAGGTCAGCCTCGCTCAGCTCGATTCCACGCTGATGAATTTGTGCGTCAACGCCTCGCACGCGATGCCCAATGGCGGTCTGCTGCGCATCGCCACGGCACGCCTGCCGCTCCGCGGGCACGAAACGCTGCGCGACGGCGACTACGTCCAGATTGCTGTCGAGGACACAGGCGTCGGCATTCCGGAGCACATCCGGAAAAGGCTCTTCGCTCCCTTCGCTTCGACGAAAGGCCGCGACGGATCGGGTATGGGCCTATTTCAGGCACGCCGCTTTACTGAAGACGCGGGTGGCATAATAACGCTCAGCAGCACGGTGGGCAAGGGCACACGCGTGGTGATCCTGCTGCCGCTGGTCGAGGACGGAGGGCGTGGCGGACTGCCGGCCTGATGGACGCGGACACGCCGGCTGCCAGCGTTGCGCCCGCCCGCTGATCGGATTGTTGTCTCACACAGTGCCGATAGATGTGATCTGGAGATGGGCCAAGGCAGTTCCTTTCGCAATCGCGCTCTCGAACAGAAGCGGGCACAAGCATTGGGCCGTGCGCGACGCCTGGGAAAACGTTGCGACTGCGAGAGCCATCCCCGATTAACAGCGTCAGTTTAAGCTCAAACCGGACCTCCGCCGCGATTGCACCATTTAGTGTAAGGGGCTGGCTGATGGCGATGATCTCTTCAATCATCAATCAGACGCTGCGTGGTGACGACATCAAGGTGCGACGTGACGCGTTCAGCGAACGACTGATGGCGCTCTGGCGGGCGCGGGACATCCTGACAGCGACGTCGTGGAATGGCGCGCCGATCCTCGAAGTCATATCAAACACGGTCGCGCATCAGGAAGATCGCTTTTCCATCGACGGCCCGCCGGTGATGCTTGATGCAAAGCGCGCGCTTTCACTGGCGCTGGCGCTGCATGAGTTGACGACCAACTCCACAAAATATGGTGCTCTGTCCGTTGAGGGCGGCAGCGTCGTCATCACTTGGTCGGTCGCCGCATAGGGGGACGACGGTGAGGCTTTCCGGTTCGAATGGCAGGATCGCGGTGGACCCGAAGTGTCCCCACCAAAGGCCGAAGGCTTTGGATCGCGCCTCATCTCGCGTGTCCTGGCTACCGATTTTGAGGGTGATGTGAGCATCGATTATCACCCGGAGGGCGTCAGGGTCGTTTTGACCGGCATATTGCAGCATCCGGACAACGCGCCAAAGCTGCCGAAAATGTGACTGTGCCCGTGAACCCTTGCGTCACCGCTCTCGCCGTCGAAGATATGGCACACGTGCGGATGCGGATCGTTCCCGAACGTGTAAGGGCTGGCGGCCGGAGTGGTGGTAAACGCGCGCAAAGGCGCGCTCTACCTGCGAGATCACGGTCTCGGCCGTGTTGGCGCGAGAGCCGGTGCGGTTTCAGAACGGAGCAACCCTGGTCCTGCCAGGCCTGGCATCAGCCAGAGAGAAAGCTGAGCTCACGTCTTGGCTTTGGCCTGTTTTTAAGATAGGAAAGTTCTTTATCAGCAAGCTTCCAATAATTGGCCCGCCGCATATATACCTCAGCATCCTTGCGCCTACCCCTTACGGGGCAAATTTTTCCAAGCAATACCACCCCAGGCCAGCATGTCCTCTTCTTCGTCCGGATTGGAGGACGAGTCGCCGCGATCCGGGTAATACACGTCCGTGAACAGGTTCATCTGCTGGTCTGAGGGTGCAGCAGGCTTTTTGCCTTTGCGCTTTGCTACAACACCATTGCCACAGTTTTGCTTGGCGATCAGCGGAACCCGTTTGTCGTAGCCGTCAGGTTCCATAACAATCATTGCGACATGGCCATGATTAAATAAATGCGGCAACATATCGCCACCCCATTTCACTTCTTCGTCCTTGCCGACCCTGTCTGTGAGGTATTTGGCCAGCAAGATGTCGGACACCACGATGAAAGCCGCATCAATCTTGCGGAACGTCAGCGCATCCATTATTTTCATCATTGCGCGGTAGGTTGAAGCCGCATTGCCCGTTTCCCATTCCAGGCAGGCGCGCACTCCTCCGTGGATCTTTGCAGCGTCAACCGGACCGTTATTTGCCTCCGGCCTCAGCTGAACCTGATGAGTCCAGCCATTATATTCGAGATGATCCATCATCGGATCTTTGATCGGTGTGACGCCGTTTCCATGGATTACCGGATTGATTGTGAACGTCTCAGCACACGGTGGCCACACGATGTGCTTGAAACCTCCCAGGATCTCACTGCGCAAGACTGCGAGCTCGACGGCCATATCGGCCGGTAGCGCGTCGAGCAAAATGATTTCCTTGGCAATCCGCACGGTAATCCGGTCTCCTTCGGGAAGGAGAAGGTGTCGATTGCGGACGAACGGAAATTGTTGGTGAAATTTTCTTCGCAGGATATGTGGGGTGTTCTGTCTCAACCTCGGCCGCGCGTAGGCCAGACTGTAAAATATCCCGGCTCAACCAGCAGGACGTAGGTGTCGGGCGCATTCCAGAAAGCTTTTGGCCGGCCGAGGCTGGTGGCTTTACCTTTCGAGGGGAGAGCTTCGCATGCTATGGCGTCATTATCGGCATCAAGGGCGCTGTAAGACTTGCTGTCAGAGTTGTAAGCACTCTGGGCGTCTTCCTGAAACCTGTAGTCCTTTCAAGCCGCTTGCGCGACGCCAGCAGGCGTGAACAGGGCGAACGTCGTAACAGTGAAGGCGGGTTTTCGTGATGCTATCTCTGTTTCTGGAATGGTGTTAGAAGGCACGTAGAGCCCGCTTGCGCGTCTTTCGCACAACATGAAGGATATATTTGGCTACGCAGAGCTGAGCCGCACCGATCAGGATATGATGCAGTTGACCGTGCTGCCTGGTGTTATGGACCAGCTATGTGCGTCGAACTGGTAGAGTGTGGCACCAGTCGCAGCATCGTAGGACCGTGTGTCTGCGTCATCGAAATAGATGAGATTGCCATCGTCACAGTTCATCCATTTGCCTGCAAGGATGTCTGTCGTGTCACCGCGCGCGACCAGAAACGTCACGTCGTTCAACGTATCCTGCGCGATGGACAGGATTTCGATAGATGACGGAGAACCGCCTGAGATGATACCGAATGGATTGGCGCTGTTGTCTGGTGACGCGTATCCCATAATATCGGGATTGATATCGCTAACACCCACCGTGATCTCGATAGGTTGTGGCGTCGTCAGCATCGGGTCCGGCATTGAATTGCCTTCCCTGGGTGACGCCACCACAGCTTCCTTCTTTGAAATCGCATAGGAAACGTCTGCGAAGATCGTGCTGACTTTGGCGCCTTGGCTGGCGACGGCAGTCGTCGCGGTCACGGCGATCAGGCCTACGAGCAGACCGTATTCAGCAAGTGAAGCGCCTTTTGTGCCGAGGAACGGTGAGGACATTTTGACTTTCACGACACAGGCCTTTCAGGTTTGCCGTCATCGTCTGTATACGTGAATGGCATATGTTAAATGATCTTGAATTCGATATGGGTCCCGGACCTCTTTGCCGATGGGACTGCCATAAAAATGCCTTGCATCTTTAAGACATTAACGGGACCGACATGGAAGGAGTGCTTCATGAACAACGGCCAGAGGATACAACGTGCAGCGAATGCAAGGGGTATAGCGTGCCTCGTTCATTTTACGCCGGCCGTAAATGCCATGAGCATCCTCACACATGGACTGGCATCACGTCCCACTCTCGATGAAGCTGGTATCGACTACGCCTATACGGACGACTGGCGCGGCGACGGTAAGATGGACGCCGTATGTCTTTCGATCAGTCAAATCTATTTATCAATGCTCGCGTCCAAGCGAAAAGTTTACAACGGCGAGTGGGTCGTATTTTTGCTTGATGCGTCAATTTTGTGGACGCACAACTGCCGCTTTTGCTGGACAAATGCTGCAAGCCGCGAAATTCGCAACCATCGGGGATTCCTCGGTGGACCATGGGGGTTTGACGAGATGTTCGCGCCCAGGCCCGTCAGCATGATTGATGCGACATGCCGGCGCACGGCTTATAGCCTCGCCGACGATGTCACGACCGATAATGCGGCAGAGGTGCAGGTTTTCGATCAGATCGACTCTGACCTGATCCTTGGCGTCGGCGTGCAGTCTGAATGGCACAAGACCAGAATGGAAAACATGATGCTCGATATCGACCGGGTGCGGCCCGTCGAGGTGTTCGATCAGATTTTTAAGTGATGTCTATTTGCGAAATAAATCTTCATGGCACATGATCGTGAGACGCTGTTACGCCCCGTGGCAAACTGAACGAGGACCAGATGTTTTTTAAAGATATCATCATGCTGTATGGTATTGCGCTTTCTGGAAAGGCGCCGTCCGATCGGGACCCCGTCGCAACGATTGTCCCCGAAGAGATGTGGCGGCCTTTTCGCGAACAGATGTTTGAGGATATTTCGCAGGCTGCAATTTATTCGCTCGACAATGATGCGGCACGCTATGCCGACAGTTTCCGTTACGCGCTGATCAAGGACCGATCACCCGAAGAGGGTGGTCGGCTGATCTCTCAGTTCATGGAGGAGGTGGCGCTTCCACATGACCTGATCTGGGTCGAACATCACCATGGCCGATTGACCGCAGAGCGATTGCGGAACTACGGTGACGCTGAGGATGATATCGATCCCGGCGATTTCGGTCGTCGAGGCTTTCTGATTGACAACAGGTCGCCTGAAACGTTGAAAGTCACGATGTTTCGTGAAGATGGTCGGTCCGATCGATTTATTGATCCGATTACGCATATCCTCTTTTTGAAAAATGAACCACCTTCCGGGCACGCGGGTGCATCGCGCATGTCGCACGTCATACCCGGCGCTCATGAGCACATGCTGTATTTCTTTGGTCAGTCTGACATGACGCAGGCGCATTTCGATCGACTGGAGGGCCAGGAGATATACAACGCGAGTTGCGATGTCGTCATTTCCTTCATTGTCTTCGCACTGATTGCTTCACGTCAAAACGGTCTGGTTCAAGAGAGCCGTCCAAGCTTATCGACATCGGAAATCAGAACTGCGCGCAA
The DNA here is from genome assembly GCF_049310965.1 of Loktanella sp. DJP18. Taxonomy (NCBI): domain Bacteria; kingdom Pseudomonadati; phylum Pseudomonadota; class Alphaproteobacteria; order Rhodobacterales; family Roseobacteraceae; genus Loktanella; species Loktanella sp. DJP18. The sequence goes on from NZ_JBMERN010000043.1 coordinate 15,016, forward strand.
GTTCGGCAAATCATGGATGACGGAACGCCTGCGCACCCATGTCATCATTCGGATCGGACCTGAAGCGCAGCGCCATTTGCATGAGCAATCAGAACGTCGCAAGCACGAAAGTGCTGTGGCATCTGGCCGCCTGCCGCCGACAGAGCATTGGGTGTCAGAGCACGAGCGACACTACAAGTCTGGGAAAGTTGTGTTGATCAAGGCGTATCAGCGTGGCGTGATCGCAGATCCTGATCTGCCACGACTTGTTGTTGGACCGGGTCGCGCCTGATCTTCGACGATGAGAGGTTGTGTGCGTGTTTTTCGGCCCCATATTCTCGCTACAGCTTCGGCTGCTCAGCCCGCCACAACCGAATTTTTCGGCGGTGGGCCTTTATCCCGCAATGCGGCTGGACCTTGCTGATTTCAGGTGCGCCTGACGATCTTCTGGGTTTGAGCATCGTAAATGATCTCATGAAGGCGTCCATCGCGAATAGCGGCGACCGCCTGACTGACATGCTCCGGCAGGACATAGAACCACTCCCTGGGGTGAACGCGCCGATTGAAGCGGTCGGTGATCCACAGATCCCGTGGTCTTGCGGCGTCGAAAAACCTGTGAAGAAGATCTTCGACTTTGCGCCTGGAGAGGTTCTTCAGCTCGTAGGTCGCGACAATGTCGACCGGCGCCATCAGGAACGTCGGATCATTCCGGGCGTCAGCGATACGGCGCTGCACATCCTGTGTCGTGACGCCGATCTTGAGAAGGATGTCGCGAACTTCTGCAATGGCGGGTTGATCGGACCTGCTGCGGGCCACGTAGATCGTCCCAGTGAGGTCCAGCTTGTCGGATTCCCAGTCTGGATCAAGTGGACCGAGGCCCGGGCGCAGGATGATCCGCGCGGTAGGGTCTGAAGCCAGCGCCTTTCGGAACGATGAAATCAGCGGATCGCTTTCCGCTCCGTTTGAAAAGATCACCCTGAGGCGTTGATCGCGCTTGCCGCCGCGGACCGTCAACTCGCCCTTTTCTGCAATGTAGGCCAGAAGACCATTGCGAATGAAATAGCCTCCTTCCTGGACATCGATGACCTCGCGGGAGCTGACAGCTGTTGCCTCGCGGGCCCCTGAGTCCAGCTCGGTTTGGAGTTCCTCAAAGGCAGGCCTGAAGGAGTCGAAGTCAGGGCAGGGGAAGAACTCCGCGCGGTGATCGGGCAAATGGCGATCGGCCGTTGGGGTCACGTTCCTGATTTGCGTAAAGGCTGATGAGATCTCACCGTCATCCTCATCGAAAATGTCATCGAGACATTGCGGAATTTCATCCTCTGACGGGTCGTCGCGCCAGTCACGGACAACAGGTTTTTCAGGCGAGGGTTTGCTGCGCAGCAGGCCGTTTGGGTCAACCTGCGCAAACTGATCAGCGTCAGCGCGGCCTGCGATGCCGGCCCAGATGGTGCCGAGCCGCATTTCATCGTGACCCTTTGCGTTCTCGTCCGGAAGCCGGCCATGCCGATCGTAGAAGGCGTTCACGTCCCGCACGAGGCCCGCGTCGCGTTCAAAGTCGGGCGGCCTCACACCGCGCACGCTGAGTTTGACGTCCAGAAGTCCGTATTCATCCGGTTCATCGAAAATATCGTCGAGCGTTGGTCTGGGCATTGCCTATTCTTCCGCAGTCGCACGCATGCGTTCAGCTTTCTTCGATCGGATGTAAGCAAGAGCTTCAGCCATGCGCTTTTCAAGGGGATCGGCCGCGTGCGGGTTCGGCTCACGTCCTTCGGCTTCCCGAAAGCGCCTGATCCTGGGCCAGAGCGTGCGGGCCTCGTCCTCGCTCATATTGATGCGTTGGGCAATCATGGCGCTTTGGATTTGCTTCAGAAGCGGCGTATCCAAGGCTTTGGATGCGACATCGAAGCCTTCACGGAACGGATTGATGCCGTCGATCAGATCAATGTCGAGATCGCGCACATTGATGAACTTCCTGACCATCCTGATCAGGTTCATGCCATCCGGCTCGTGTTCTTCGTCATCTCCCCCGTCGGCGTTGTCAGTCGCGCGATCTTCCTTCGCCGCTTCACGGCGGGCGATTGTCGCGATGTTCATTCTTGCCGCGAGATCCTGGCGAATGGACTCTGTTTCGTCAGGTGATAGGTCTTCGTAGCTTTTTCCGATGATGTCTGTCAGCACCATCTGGGTTGCGACTTCGGGGGCGATATCATCGGCGACAGTGCGGCGATCCATGGCCTGGCAGGCCCGGGCAACGAGATCCTGCATATCGTTTTCGCAAATGGCCCTGGCGCGCGCTGTCGGCGGCTCCATCATACCCTTGATGCCAATGTGGACTTTGCCTGTGTCATCGATGAGAACGGCATCGCGGATATCGCCGTCTTCACGACGGTAGAAGCGGAAATTTGGCTGCAACACCTGCTCCATCAGCAGGGCACCTGCAATGGCTTTGAGCATGTCGTTGACGGCATCGGCAACGACTGTGGTCTCCACGCCAGGTTCGGCGATCAGGTTCGTGAACTGCGCATGCGCCTTGCCGGTTGCATCTCGCGTGGCGCGGCCGATGATCTGAACGATCTCTGTGAGGGATGAGCGATATCCGATGGTCAGAGCGTGTTCACACCAGGGCCAGTCGAAACCTTCCTTCGCCATGCCAAGCGCAATGATGATGTCGACCTTGGCCCTGTCAGCCACATCGTCGCGACGGCCGTCAGCGTCGGTAATTTCACGCGTCAGTGCCGACTTCACGGTACCCCGTTCTTCGTTGTCGTTCACGAGATCGGCGATCTTCAAGATCCGTCCGTCTGATTTGCGCCGCACGAGATCAAAGCCAGTTTCAGGATCGCGGCCGACATGCTCGCCGATCGTGTCCATGATCCGTCCGACCTCATCATTCTTCTCGCCGTAAGCCTCGGCTGACCCGCGATGGGGAATATGGATGATCGTTTTCAAGTCCGTATTGAGGACGTCCGGGATCGCAGAGATGTATTTCCCCCGGTAGAAACTGTAGCTGATACCAAGCGATTTCAGGTGCTCGTAGCCATCGAGCTGCTCATAGTAGGAATAGGTGATCGACCTGAATTTGACCTCGTCCTCAGGGCGCAGCACGGGGACGGAGTCGCCTCGAAAGTAGCTGCCTGTCATGGCCACGACGTGCGCTTTCTCTCGCGACAACAGCCGTCTCAGGATTTCACCGAGGCGGTTTTCACCGCTCGCGCTGACATGGTGAAATTCATCGATCGCGACCAGGCAATCATCAAACGCGCCGGCATCGCCTTTGGCCTCAATCGCATCGTATGCGAAGCGGAACGTGGCGTGGGTGCAAACGATCACTTCGTCATCAGACGCCATGAAATCCTGGAAGGCTTTGACCTTCTGCGAGTTCGATCCCTCCTCTGCGCCGCTGACACAAAGGTTCCATCGGGGTGCGACATGCCAGTCACGGTAGAAGCCGTGTGCGGTCAGGTCTGTCGATCGAAAGGACGCACCGATCGAGGTCTCTGGCACTGCGACGACGACCTTGCGAATGCCCTGATTTTCGAGCTTGTCGAGGCCGAGGAACATCAGCGCCCTGGATTTGCCCGCAGCAGGGGGCGCTTTCAGAAGAATGAACTGGGCTCCGCGTGCTTCGTAGACCCTTGCTTGCATGGGCCGCATGCCCATGGCGTTGGTGACCTTCGACGTGCCCGTGCGCCCGTAGGCGACCTTTACAAGGTCGACCATCACGCAACCTTCTTCTTGGTCTTCTTAACGCGCGCGGCGTAAAGTTTGAAGAGATGCTCAAGTCGCTCTGTGTCGGTCTTGAATGGGCGTCCGATATACATGCCCTCCAGCAACTCGTCGTTCGCCCGGTGCGCGATGCGAAGATCCTCTGGCATTTTATCAGGATCGTAGAGAGTCGCGATCGTCGCCGGATGATGCTTGTAGCGGGTTTTGAGAATATCTCGGGCAGACTGTGACAGCGCCTCGAGCTGAGCCTCTGTAAAAGCTGGCACTGGGAATGTATTCCATCCCAGATCCTTCGAGTATCGAATGCGTGACTCCAGCTGACCGCAGGTGGCGAGCACCCAGATGCGGTGCATTTGGGAAGCAACGACAGAGACACACCACTCAGGTGCATCATATAGAACTTGGGTATTATCGTTCGCGATCACATCGGGCCCGACAAGGGCTACTGGTAGATAGGCCCTGCGCTCCGAGGTAACCCGCGGCACGAGGATCATTTGCTTTACAGCTTCTTTCTGCTCACGGAACGCATGTGACCTCAATGCCAATTCCTTTCCGGCACTGTCCTCCATTTTCTCACGATTGGACCGTGTTCGCTCGATCCTGCTACGGATGAACGGAATCTTGGTCGCGGCCTCAAGGTCGGCGTCCTTTATCCAAAGGCAGTATCGCTCGATGCCCTTCACGACTTCCTGGGACCCGACATATGGTCTGATGAACCTTGCGCTCGTTGGGTCGTCGGCGATAACCGCAGCCCGTTCTGCGGCCGAGAGAAGCAGCCCTCCATCATCGTATGCCATGTTGCCAAATGTCATTTCGGGTAGACCGTTGATGGCTTTACGCGATGGAGAGACGGACAGGACATTTGAGTCGATGAGGTAGCCATTGATCTGACGAGCTAATGTCGATACGCCGCCCTCAAAGATCAGCCGGTTGTCCTTTTTCGTGCAACTCAACCCGGCGATCACGCAAGATACGGCAGCATTGCTCGAAGCGTTGTTTCTCCATTTGAATGGTCGATGGGCGAAAACAATTTCAACTCCATCCCGAATGATACTGGGCCAGAGTGTGGGTACGGATGCCCCCTGGCAAATGGAGCTTGTTGCGACAAGCGCACAGGCCCCGCCATTGCGTCGGATGTAATTTGCGGCCAGGTAATACCAGGGTGCGACATAGTCGAGAGATCTGTATGTCTTCAACTTGCCTTTGAAGACGAAATCCATATCCGCTTTCTGATCCTTGTCCTGCTTTGCCTTTCCCCGGAAGGGGGGATTGCCGACGATAAACACTTCGTAGCCGGTTGAGGCGGGGCAAACATCTTCCCAAGCAACTCGCAGGGCATTTGCAAGCCTGATGCTTGCCCCGCCTTTGAGTGGGAGCATGGCTGGGGTTCGTCCAAAGGCTTCCCCGAACAATGCATTGGCCTGATACTCGGCGATGAACATGGCAAGCTTCGCAGTTTCGGCCGAAAAGTCAGTCACTTCGATGCCGTAAAAATTGGTGATCGAAATCTGCGACCACATCTGGGTCTGGCTTTGCCCTTCGATCTCACCCAGTCTGCGCAGGATGCGGATCTCGCGGGTGCGGAGTTCACGATAAGCGACGACAAGGAAGTTTCCGCTGCCACAGGCGGGATCGAAAACCCGTATCGCGGAAAGCCGGTCGAGGACTTTCCGCAAACCATTGGGCCGATCCCATGCCTTCTCGATCTCGCTGTCGAGGTCGTCGAGAAACAAGGGCCCTAGCACCTTCATGATGTTTGGAACGCTGGTATAGTGCATCCCGAGCTCTGCACGCGCCTTCGGGTCTGCGACGGACTGGATCATCGAGCCAAAAATGTCCGGGTTGATCTGGCGCCAGTCGAGGTCGCAGGATTCGCGCAGATAGCGAAAGGCAATCACATCGAAGCGCGGAGCGTCGATCTCGCCTGCGAAAAGGCCGCCGTTGACGTATGCGAGGTCGTGGCTCCAGGCCGGCAGGTGTGATCTCTCATCCTTTGGCACGTTCATGGCCTGAAAGGCGGACACCAGAACTGTCTTCGCTTCCTCGCCTCGACCTCCTGCATGGGTGAATACGGCGCGTGAAAACTGGTTTTCCGGGAAAATGCCAACGTCTTCCGCAAACATGCAGAAAATCAGGCGCGTCATGAGCTGGTTCATGTCATGACGCCGTGCGTCTGTTGTCCAGTCTGGATTGGCCTTGGCCAGGGCGTCATAGAGCTTCGCGAGTTTTCCTGTTGCCTTCACATCGACCGGGTTTTCCTCGGCCGGCCGGTAGCGGTCCTTCCCCGCGGCCGGCAAGAAGAACCCGAAGTGGTCGCCGATCTCGGAAAACGCGCAATGCAGCCGCTCCTGGCTTTTCCAGTTTTCCGCCGCAACCGTTTCCCCGTCCGTCACGATGAGGATGGCTGGCTTGTGCTTTGCTGTGCGTTTGCTGCCTTTCAGCGCATCAAGTGTCGCCTCCACACCGAGGCTATCAGCCGGCGCGAAGTGAAACTTCCCGTTCATGAGAACGCCGCCCTCGATGTCAGAGCGGTTCAGTGACCCGCCGCGCAGCTTGGAAACCGTTGCGCGCGCATTGTCTGTGGCTTCAGCAAAGGAGAACCCGAACTCAGCTGGATCGAAGGTCGCCTTGGCGATGATGTCGAGAGCTTCAAAGATGTCGGTGGGGTTCATATGCTCACTCGAATACTGGTTGTTGGTTCGACATTGTGGTTTGGTCGGCTTCCAGGTCGTGAAGGTGGACGGCGTGCCTGGCGTGTTCGGTTCCATCCAAGGTCCGCAAGAATGTGCGGTCTGCCGTGATGAGGCGCCGTTTCAGTCTTTCAGCCAGCGCGAGGTATATGCAAGCTTGCACAGATTGATGAAGCGCCATTGCAAGCTCAAGGGCGCGAGCCTCCAGATTATCATCGGCATCAACGATTGTGACCGGAGCAGCTTGAAGCACTGAATAGAGTTCTGATGCACCCGCCTGGGATAGCGCGTGCCGGGCAACCATTGCGCTTAGCGCGTTTGCAGTTTCGATGCGCAGCTGCGCCGGAGCTGCCATGTCAAATCCTTGAAGGAGATCGGCTATTGGGCTGTCTTCCTCGTCGATGATCCACTTGATCGCGACGGATGCATCGATGACAAAACCTCTTTCATCATTCATTTTGGGGCTTCGCGTTCTTGGCGCAGCATCTCGGTCGTTGTGAGACTGCCAGACGTCAGCTTCACGCGTTTCGATTGGGCGAGGGCGAAGAAATCCTGATTTCGTCCTGGGCGCAATGCGTCCTCGAGAATCTTGCGGTGTTCTGCTTCAGCTGAACGTCCTGCTTTTGCGGCGCGGTCTTTCAGGGCCTCGACGAGTGCTACGTCGATATTCCGAACCGTCAATTGTGCCATGAGATTACCTGAATGCGTTATGCTGGCATTATGCAGGCAAATCACTTTCGCACAAGTTGCAAAAATCGATCATGGTTATGAGCCGTTATGTTGCCCGCCTGTGCGTCGAATGGCATCGCGCCCAGCGCTTGTCGAAATGGAGAATTTCTTAATCGGTCGATCTGGCCAAAGTTTCCTACGGGAGGTCTTTTCACGGAGTCTTCCCATTGCCTTTGGTGATATGGAGATCTGCGATGCGGGATTTTTCGGACCAATTGTTTTTGGGCGACGATGTCACTTGTGATGTCGAGATGACGAAGGCGCTGGAAGCGCTCGAGCTGAACGCAAGCAATGTTGGACGCGTCAATCCCGCGTTGAGGGATGCGATCGTGTTTTTACCCGTCGCGTGGTCCGGCAGCTACACGCACGGCACAGTGGGGGCCCGAAAAACGGATTTGCGGCGCTTTTTGGCATGGTGCACCGGTCAAGGAATTTCTCCTTTTTCTGATAGCAATGCGCTTGGCCGACACATCGGGTCCTTCATGGTCGCCGTCGCGCCGACGCTCGGTCCTGACAGCCTGAAACGGACAGGTGCTCATATAGCAGCACTCATGCGCGGCCTGGGCCTTCCTGATGTCAGTGTCGCTGAGACCCGCCGTCTTGTCGTGCGCGCGAAGCATCATGCCGCGACAGTCAGAAAGACAGACAGACAGGAAAAGGTTTGGCTGACCGCAGAAGAGATGGCCTTGATCGAAGCCAGCATCGCGTCATGTAAATAATCAAGCCAGGGTCGTTTGCGCGACGTGGCGATCTTTAAGATGATGAGAGAGCTCATGCTGCGGCGAAAAGAGATTTGCGACCTCCAGCAACGCGATTGGGACCCCACGTCGGGGTGCCTGACCATCAGGACGTCCAAGACTGATCAGGTAGGCCGGGGTGCCGCCTACACGCTATCGCAGGAGACATCTGACGCGGTGAACGCCTGGTGTGATGCATCCGGGCTGACTGATATCTCTGATGAGGCGGAGGATGGTCGAATGCCACTCTTTGCCGGCGTTCTGAAGAACGGAGCCCTTCGGCGGATGAAGCAAAGCGGCATCGCACCCCTCGCAGGCAAGTCTGTCGCGCGTATGCTGGATGCCCATGCGCAGCGTGCTGGCATTCACGGCGTATCTGGTCACACCGTCAGGCGGTCCATTGCCCGGCAGCTTCAGCAGGCGGGTGCTGGCGATGAGGATATCGTCGATGCTGGGCGTTGGACGTCGGTCGACGTCATGCGGCGTTATGTTGGTCTCGCTGTTACGCGCCGTAGCGCTGGCGACCTTCTGACACGCACTCTGTGTGCGGCATGACCAATCTGAGGGATATGTCGGCAGGGCCAGATGGTCCTGCCGTGACAGGGCAGACCTTCGTGGGGTCACGTCACCAGTTTATGGCCATGGTGGCCACGAGAGGCTCGCGCGACGTGATGGGTATTTGGCGCGACGGGAAAGATGTGCTTCCTGATGCGCGTGTTGTCTGGTCTCGGGGCATGGCGCCTTACAATGCCGTGGCACGTATCTCCCCTGTGGTCGCCAGTGACCTGGTTCTCTTGGCTCGTAATGTTATCATTGCTGACTTTATGCGATCCCTGTCAGTCTTGGAGGCTGGTGCTGACCTTGGCGGCCTGTCCTTTCCGTTCGGGACAGACCTGCCGCGGGCCTCGCAGAAAGACATTACTGAACGCGCAATGTCTTTGCGCGGTTGCGTCAACCCGTCGACGAGCCGTCAGATCAATGACCGTGGTGAGATAGAGATTGCCGTCTTTCGGGAGACCTATCTGCAAGAGTTCCTGGAGCCCTTCATCGCCGGGAATACCGGGCCGGTGGAAGCTGATGAAGCCGGTCAGGATGTGAAAGTGAGGGACGGTGTTGGTTGGGTCTCCTGGTCTGCCGTCAGGCACTTCTCGAACGCCGACATGGCAACATTCGAGCGTGGACTAGGCGATCATCTCTATGCCACTCTTCTTGCACTCGACACACTGCGGGGACAAGATATCATCGAAAGGCCTCTGAACATCGCAATCGGATCGGCCACCCGTGGCTGAGACGCCTATTGGTGGCCCATTGAACGGGCTTCCCGGGTGTCTGTTTGCGCGACCGGGCACAAGTCCGCGCACGGTTTTCGGCAAAGCGACGGACGGAACTCTGTGGCACATTTCCGAGGTCAAACGTGGCGATGATGCACTGATCTGTCCGGACTGCGGCGGCATCCTTGTGGCCAGGCTACGGGACGAACTGCGGGTCGCGCATTTCGCGCACAAGGCAATGGCAGAGTGTCGATCAGCCGGAGAAACGGCACTGCATAGGCTGGCCAAGGAGATCATCCAGGAGGGCGGCGCAATCTTGTTGCCTGCCTATTGCGTTGCGGGTCAAGTATCTGGCGTCGGCCGGACCGTCACGGCGCAGCCCCAGCAGCGCGTCTCTTTCGACCGGGTCGACATCGAGGTGCCTCAGCCCGGCTTCAAGCCAGACCTAATCGGATCGGCGCTTGGTCGTGATGGTGAGGTGCTGCACCGCCTCATCATAGAGATCCGCGTCACTCATGCCGTGGACGCCGAGAAACTCTCGAAACTGCGCGTGCACGGCGAGTCGGTCATCGAGATCGATCTCTCCGGTCTCGACCGTGGCCTGACCGGTTCCGAGCTTGCAGCGCAGATCCTCGAGGCGGCGCCGCGCAGCTGGCTCTATCACCGCAACGAGGATGCGCTGACTGATCGCGGCCACAGGCAGATGGCGCAGGAAGAAGCTTCAAAGGAGCGCAAGAAGACCGCCGCCATCGAGATCCAGGCGCACCAGAAAAAGTGCCGCGCGGATGCCCGCCTGCGACAACCCTCCCGCGGCAACCTTGATCAGGAAGAGTGGGCAAGGCAGGAGCGCACCAAGTGGAGCTTTCTCGAGATGGAGGGTATCTATACCGTTGGCGCAGATGACGGCATCTTCGATGTTGCGCCTGATGTCTGGCGAAGTTTCATCGTCTCAGTGCTGGCGCCGTGGAGGGAGAAGCCTCACCGCCTCGATGCCAACCAGGATCTCGCGCGTCTTTCACAATTTCTTGCTGGTCAGCTGCGTGAGAGGAAATGGGTTAAGCCGGAGTTTGATGCCTCCATCAGGGAGTTTCGTCAGAGGCGGTATGCCAACCGTGATATCGTCAGTGAGGCTATCCAGCTCTTCTTGATGGAAGGACTCACTCCGTATGGGTTCGGTGGATACCTGCATCAGCCGGGTGTTGATCTCAATGCAGCTGCATGGGCCATCCAAAAGGCTTGGAAGGACGGCACGCTCTGGGCATCTACGATGGCAAGGTTGGTTCGGCTGCTTCAGGGAAAGGGAGGTAATGTGACTGTGCTCGGGGTGGAGATGCCTCATGACCTCACACCTTTCAATGTGATCGCGGCTGCTCGTGATCACGGCGCTGGATATACCCATGTTCTTAACGATCTGATCAGTGAGGTGGTGATCGGAGAGGCGCGGCACGGTCCCCGACATGACATAAATGCCTATATTTCCGAGGGTATTGACATAACCATGCCTGGTGACCTCACACCACGGAGTGGGCAACGCATTCTTGATCTGATCCATGCCGAGCATATGGCAAATTGGCAGGCCCAGGTGGATGCCATAATTGAATGCGAGACAGACCGCCTTCTGTCTGTCTTTCTGGATTTGAGTAACCGGGGTGTCCTGCCGGATGATCCAGATGGAGCTGTAGCAGATCTATTGGACGCTGATGCTCTGAGGCGCATAATCGCGACACCAATCGATCCTGCCGGGAACAAAACCTTAGCGACTGCACAGCGCCGTATCGCCATGGCTGTGGACCGTCTGACCAGGCTTGCGAAAGCTATTGAGGGGCTGGCAGATCTACAGGCACTTTGCTCTGATCCGGATGCGTCGCGCCTTGTAGGGGAAGCAGGCACCATTGCAGTCATGCGACGATTCAGTGAGGGCAGGGACCCTGCGATGCAAGATGTGTCGGTGACATCTGCACGGAATGCCTTGGCGAACCTCGCGCGGCTCAGCTCGGGCTGGGGATATGGCGATGAGTTCGCAGGTCGTGCAATGTCATCAATCCCTTATGGCGACACCAACCGTCTGGTCGACCTGATGGTCGATGGTGATGTTATTATGTTCCGCAGGGCTATGGTCGAGATCACAAGTAGGCGGGAGCCGCCGAAGTGGATTAAATCTCGTGACGAAATCTGATCTATGGATCTGGCTTGGTCGACACTCGATCGCAGTTTAAACACCTGCTTTCGTGTAATCCGTGCAGCCTCTCGATCATAGGAATCAAGCCCATGCCGCGCTATCGCGGCTAAGCTCGCGTGCAATCCAGTGTGAGTTTTAAATGATGTCCACGCTCGTGGATGAAGTGCTCAGGTCAAGGGCGCAAGTCTATATGCTAAGGAAAACAAGACACATCATTGCCTTACAGATGCGTCGATTCTTTAGGAGTTCGGCTTTATTTTCCCTGCTTTGCGTCTGCGCAACGCTATCCATTTATCTGAGAAAAAGATCGCGTAACTCAGAATCAAATCTTCAAACGCACGGAATAGGAAAAGGGCATATGTAAGCTCAAGAAAGCTAAATCATGTTAGGCTTCAGGGTAAAATCTCCCAAGGCTGCCGTTTAACCGCGACATTTTAACTTGCAGGCAATACTCCCATCACAAAGCTTAGCCTCAAGATCCAAGTGCGACACCAGCAGCCCAGAGGGCATAGGATTTTGCGATGGACAGAAGATACAAGCACTTGGATTCCGAGGCACGCGGCGTGATTTTTGCGGAGCATCGGCGCGGATCGAGCCTGCGTCAGATCGGGCGGCTTCGCGGGCGACACGCCAGCACGATCGGCCGGGAGCTGGTCCGGGGCGGGGGCCCGACAGGATACGATCCACAAGTGGCCCGACAGGCGCATCATGTAGCGCGGCGCCGTTGTGGGCGTCGACGAAACCTGGTGCCGGACGCCGCGTTCTACCTCTGGGTCCGTGACCGCCTGATCCATTGGCGCCGGTCGCCGGAGCAGATCGCGGCCAGACTGCGGCGCATGCATCCGGACGATCCCCGTCAACGCGTCAGCCACGAGGCGATCTATGCCGCGATCTACGCGCAGCCGAAGGGCGGACTGAAGACATTGATGATCGAGGCGCTACGGCAGGCCAAAGCGACGCGCGGACGCAGGCGCACAACTCTGGCGGTGTCCGCCATGGTTCCGGAAACGCTGCGAATTGTTCATCGCCCCGAAGACATCGAGGCGCGCCTTGTTCCTGGCCATTGGGAGGGAGACCTGATCAAGGGGGCTTTCAACCGTTCCGCCGTGGGCACGGTGGTCGAGCGCAAGACGCGGTATCTCATTCTCAGCAAGATGACCGGCTGCACCGCGAGTGCCGCGCTCGAGGGATTCACGCGACAGATGAAACGGCTGCCCACTGCACTGCGCAGGTCGATGACCTATGACCGCGGCTCCGAGATGGCCTGCCATCCCGACCTGGCGCGTCGCCTGAAGATCGACATCTGGTTTTGCGATCCGCATGCCCCGTGGCAGCGCGGCTCTAACGAAAACACCAACGGACTGCTCCGCCAGTTCTTTCCAAAGGGCACCAATCTCAGCGGCCTCAGTCAGACCGCCCTGAACGACGTCGCTCGCCTCATGAACGACCGCCCGCGGATAACGCTGGGATGGAACACCCCCGCAGAAGCCATGGCCGAAGAACGCGCGGCCTTCAGATCAACCGTCGCACTTGAAACTTGAGACCAAGAAGTGTTGAATGATCGGCCTTTGTTGCGAGAATAATGATGACTTTGATGTTTAAAACACCATTCCCGATCAACGAAACTGAAAGACTAGAATGTCTCACCAACCTCAAGCTTGACCATACAGTCCCGATTTTGGGCCTAAATGGCCTTTGCCAAATTGCAGCTCACATTGCTGGCGCGGAGATCGCATTGATCTCCATGGTTGGAAAAGACGATCAAGAGTTTGTGGCGTCCGTTGGTCTGGATAAGGCTGATATGTCAGATGTCACTTGCACCTCCAGAGGCGTATCTTTTTGCTCTCATGCAATCATGCGGTCCGATCAGTTTATTGTTGAGGATGCTCTTCTGGATACCCGCTTTGCGAACAATCCACTCGTTACGGACGGGCTCAAAATTAGGTCCTACGCGGGCACTCCACTCGAACCCGAGCAAGGCCTTTTTGTCGGAGCTCTCTGTGTGATTGACCGCCATCCGCGGTCATTCGATGAGGCAGTTCTCGAAAAGCTGCGCGATATTGCTCGGGCAGTAACAGAGTTACTCAAAGCGCACCGTGACAGGCTCAGACTTTCTGATGCACTCAGGGAGAGTGAGCGGCAACGCGCAGCTGTCGAGCGTGCCTCGCGTATTGATAGCCTGACGGGTCTGCTGAGCGCTGAAACATTCTGGAGGGGCCTTTCACAAGCGACATCTGAACCTCAGCCTGTGGCTCTGGTCTTGATGGACGTCGACCGGTTAAAGGTTGTAAACGACGCATATGGGCGGCAGTTCGGGGATATTTACTTAAAATCCATCGCCGAAGCACTTACGTCTTCGATACCTGTCGATGGTCAGGTCGGCCGCCTGGGTAGTGATCAGTTTGGGTTTACCCTTCGGGGCGTGAACGCGACCGAGGCAAATGTAGAGCGCATTCTTGAGTTGTGTCGCTCCGAAGTCAAGGAGCGCGCATTAAAATTCAAGAGGCCCGAACTCGGACATCTCAGCTGCGGCGTGGCGCTTCGCGCAGACTCTGGTGAATCATGCGATGCGTTGTTTCAACAGGCAGATATCGCGTTGAGTGCTGCTAAAAATAACGGGCGTAATTGCGCCACAGTCTACGATAAATGCTTTGAGAGCCAGTTCACTGAACGTGTCTTGCGCACAGAGTTCAGCGCAGCTCTTAATGCCGGTGAAATCGTCCCTTACTATCAGCCAAAATGGTGTTTGCAGACGGGAGCGATTATAGGCTCTGAAGTTCTCTGCCGCTGGAACCATCCCAAGCGCGGCTTGCTGACTCCATTTGCGTTTCACAACATGCTGAACGACCCTCAAACGGGCCCTATGCTGACGCGTGAAATGTTGAAGCAGGCTTGTCGTGATTACCTCGCACTTCGGGATCTCGAACTTGATCCGGGCCGTTTTGCCTTCAATGTCACACAGTTCGATTTGGCAAACCCGGGGTTTGCCGACATGTTGGATCATATTCTGGATGACTATAACATTCCATGGAATCAAATCATCATCGAAGTTACTGAAGGCGTCGTGCTCGGACAAGAGGATGGCCAGATCAGAAAGGCAATGACTCACTTGCGAAATCGCGGCGTGAAAGTCGCCCTTGACGATTTTGGGACAGGATACGGAGGACTTCAGCACCTGGCCACGTGGCCCATTGACGAGATCAAGATCGACAGGTCGTTCACCTCTGTCATTGACACGGACAGCCGCACTCGCGCTATCGCGCAATCCATTATCATACTCTGCAATTCACTCGGACTGTCGGTCGTTGCCGAAGGAATCGAGACAGAGAACCAGGCTACCATCCTTCGGGAAATGAATTGTGACATCGGCCAGGGATTTCTGCGAGGCCGCCCAATGTCTCTTGATAGTCTAAAAGGATTTCTCAAGAAAGAAAATCACTTCGAAGTCTAACTACCGATGATGCCAAGACGAAAACATGTATCTCATGCTGGACGGACAAATTCATAGTACAAAATAGTAGATAGAATGGGGGAGTTATGAAGGTAATTTATAAGATATTGCTGCTGATTCTCATGGCGAATACATCCCACGCATCATCACAATTGGAATGTCAGATTTATGCGCCTCTGTATCGGCTGTATAACACGCAGATTCACGCAATAAAGCATGGTTCTAGCGATATTCTTACTTTGAGCCGTATGCAATCTGCCCTGGCTGCCGCTACCTCAACATCCACGCAGGCCCTGATTCCAAAAGTCAGTTCAGGATCAGACCAACTAGCTTATGCCGCGCTGATTGATTTGGCTGTTGATGTCCTATAGATGCGCCAGGAAGAAGATTATGTCGCGTTACAGAATTTGAAGCGTGACCCGGCAGGGCTATCGCGTTTGGAAATTTGAGCGTGAAGAGGGCGAACGGAGCGTGAACTTCTGGGCTTTCTCGCTACGTTCGTGGCCAAGTTTCGATGATTTTCGACCTCTACGTGACGAGACAGACCCAAACGCGATTCCCCTGCGTGACCCGGCGGCGATGACTGTTCTCAGCAGTGCTGAAAAAGTGCTGTCGCGCTACAGCTGTAAAAAGGAAGTTGCCGGAATATCTGGATCAAGTGATTCCCACATCAATAATGGAATGCGAAGCAACGGCACGCTTGAGCATGATGCGGATCAGTCCCTTTCCAACCCTACTGGGCAATCTATCCCGCTATGGCTTTACCTCATAGCCCTTCTGACTGTTGCTATGTTTCATGGTCTTTCAAGACTCATCGTCAGGCGCAAAAATCTGGCGCGCCGTCGGGCTCATCGGTATTCTGTGAAAAAATGCGCACGATTTAGAGCTGGGGAGCTGGCTTTTAAAGGTGAAATCCTTGATATCAATTGCTTCGGAATAAAGCTGCGTCATAAGGGGTTACTTCCTCCTGAGGAACAAAATATTAGCGTCGAAGTGTTGGGGCAGATAAAATCAGGGCGCATTACTTGGCGAAACGGTCACTACGCCGGCGTCCTATTCGACAGTCGGCTCAGTATGGCAAACGTCCTTTATTTCGTCGGAAATGACTTTTCTGCTGCCGCCTTTCGGGATGATCCTGCCGACGCACCCAT